>JAFYGL010000025.1 GCA_017543165.1 Victivallales bacterium
GAGGCCAGGGTTTTGCCCTTGTATTTGATGCTGCCTTCCCCGGAGACAAATGCATTTATGGCGTCCGCAAAAAGGACTGCGCCTGAATATCCGTGGAAAACAATGTCGTCGCAAGTGAAATCCAGTTCATTTTCAGAATCGAACAGATAGAGCCTCTTCCCGTCTTTGAAGGTGATTTTCGCCACTGCCACAAGCGGCTCCTTTGAAAGGGGCTCCACCTTTTCTATATCGTATTTGGCGATTGCATCGGATGAGGATTCCAGTATGGTCGAGAACATGCTCTCCAGATTTTCATCCGATGACACCCTGCGCCTTGTGACGAATACCACGTGCTTTTGAGTGAAACGCCGTGTGACGGGGGGCTTGCCATGGCTGAAATAGACGGTGTCATCCTTGTCCAGCGGGTAAATCTTGAAAGTCGCTCCTTTTTTTGCTGGGAAACGCCTGTCGGATGTGGGCGGCAGGATGATTGGAGTTCCAGGCAGGGCATTGCCCCGCTGGACATCTGTCAAAAACTGATAGCCGCTGCCATGGTATGACGCGTAGGAACGCACGGTTTTGTTTTTGTAGGCAGGTTCATCGTAGAACAAGCCAAATGGCACATTTTCGCCAGCCAGGGTGCCCCCGTTCTGCTTTTCCAGCTTTTGCTCCCAGGAGAAGTTTTCGCCGCAGCTGTGCATGAACCAGTCATGCTGGTGTCCGCCCTTGACGCGGAACACATCGAATACGATGGTCTTGCCTGGCGCGACCTCTATGGTTGTGACGGCCCTTTTGTATTTGCTGCTTGCTTCATATACGCCAGTGCAATCCGCCACCATGCGCTGGAACACCTGCCCCCTGTCGTATTCTAGAAGTGTGCCTGGATGCCGTTTCTGGCCCATGGCATTGACTATGACTGTGTTGTGCACCAGGGTATTTGACAAGTAGGGCAGGCGGGTGGGGTCATCCATGGAGGCTGAATCAGGATAGCCGAAATCAGGTATGAGAGGAACGTTTTCCGCGAAGAAATCCAGGTTGAGGCTGTCTTTATGGCGGTGCCCGATGTAGTTTGGAAAAGCCAGCACCACTGCTGTCGGCGCATTGCGGTTGCCATTTTGCAGGGAGGCCAGCCCGTATGCGCTGAGCAAGTTGCTTTCATAGCCGAAATCCTTCGCTGTAAGATTTTCTGGCAGCGGGTGCCTTTTGTCCATGACATTTATCATGGAGGCGATTTTCGGGTCAGGTGCCGAATTATAGACAAATCGGAGCGTCTGTGACGGCGCGAAGAAGATTGCGCTGTTCGTCATGTTCCCTGCATCTCCAGATGCGGGGCAGAATTTTCCGCATACCATTAGTTTGGAGGGATATGTGTATAGACGTTTCACATTGGGGCATGTGGCGAAGATATCGACGCCGTTTTCACGCAGCGCCTGTATTATGCGGCAGATGTTGTTTAGCCAGCCCACATTGTAGCTTGGCGATTCCATGGGCGCTCCGTCCCCGAATATATTTGAGAAAAGTGCGTAATTCAGCGGAATGGAGCCAGCGCCTTTGTTTATGCGGAAATCCGTCACCCACTTTACCATGTCAGGATCATTCAGGCATTTGGCAATTTCCAGCAAGGCCATTTGATGCATTCCGAAATTTCCGCGAATCTTGCCATTTTCGGTCATGACATCGTTTGCCATGACCCTGAACATGTTGTTTTCGATATTCTGCTTGATTTGCGCGCATGTTTTGCCCAGCGCCTGTTCAAGTTCACTGTCGTTTGTATTCAGGAAGTCCTTGACTTTAAAGTAGGATTGGGCGAAATGCTGGGCCATGAAGCATTCCCAGATGGAGTTCAGTATGCGCCCGTCGTAATCCGACAGCACCTCCTCCGCATACCGTGATTGCTTGGAGTAGTCGTAGTCCTTGTAGCGTTCCGCGAATTTGTCCAGTATCGCCAGAGTGCGCCTTGCGAAGCCTGGGTTTCCCGTGCGGACATACGCGTCCGACAACTGGATGTCGCTGGTGTTCTTGTTGAGCATCCAGTGTGTGTAGTATGCCACGAACCAGTATTTTGGTTCGTTTGGGGCAGGGCGCCAGCCCCTTCCTTCATCCACATATTTCCCAGTCAGCAGTGATTTGTCCTTGAAGCCAGATTTCCAATATGCCTCGAAATCATTGTCGGGGAATATGCTCTTGCATTCGGGGCATTGTACCTTGAATGGCTTTTCAGGCGTGACAATCCAGGGGTATGCGCCATGCTTTCTTATTGCCTCGCCGCAGACTGGACAGCCAATGCGGTGCACCGCGAATGCCCTTGGAATCTCAGGCGGGTATATTACGCTCAGGTATTCTGGGATGCTTTTGTCCAGCAGTTTTTGTTCAGCGGGTGTCAATTCCACTGCAGCGAGGCACGAGGCCATTGCCAGCACGGCGATGAGCCATGCCATTCCAATGTGATTTCTCTTGTTGTGAAGCATGTCTTATCCTTAAGGTGTTAGATGAACTTATGCAGGCATTGGGAGTTGTTCCCAATCGCCAGAAAGATTGTTCTTCTGTTCTTCGTCCGCCTTCAGTCTTGACGGTGGATGGTTATTGTAATCACTTTTTTCAAGTATGAAAACAGCCATGGTTTCTTTGGAGGTGTCAAAAAAATTATCTTTCCTGCAGAAAGAATGCAGTCAAAACCTTTTTAAGATATAGCACTAATAAATGTAGTCAATTTGCCAGAAATAAAATATTCTTGCCTGTGAGGCAATTACGGCTATTTGCTCCCCCCACTTTTACGCGCTTGTGTAACGGATGTGTGTCTGATGACTTAGGTGCAAC
>JAFYGL010000263.1 GCA_017543165.1 Victivallales bacterium
GGTGCAGATTGACAATGCGGGTGGAAAGTTTGCAGTATTCTTCGGGCGTCGGGGGTTCCTTCGCATATGTGCCCTTGCGTGGCAGCGGGTCGTTGAATGCCCAGTGCTTGGTGTCGCCCTGGCCGCCCTGCATGAGGACGCATGTGAACTGGTCGTAGGTCTTGCTGTATGCTTCCAGGTCGCCAGTTGGGAAGTGCAGGTTCTTGTCAGGCATGCGGAGTTCTGGGCGTATGCGGTTGAAGCAGAGTTCCTTGTCGCACTTTGCGAATGAGAGCGGGTGGTCGATTGGAACGGCCTTTCCGTCCTGCACCCATTCGTCCATGCCCCAGAAATGTGCATCCAGCTTTGCCAGGTTCATGCCAGTTGCGTTGACGATGCGCGCCACCAGTGGCAGTTGTTCCGTTGGGCCGATTGGGCCGCAGATGCCGCATGGATTGTCTGGTGAGGACTGCTTCCATGCCTCGATGTATTCAAGTGCCTCAGCCAGGTAGAATTCCTCGATTGTGTCATACATGACAACTTTGAAACCAGGCCTGCTGAGCTGTTCGATGTCCTTGACGGTCAGTTTTGCGGTATCCCTTACCAGTTCATCGTCAATTGTTGTGTAGTCCCACCATTCCGGAGCCACGACACTGTGCTTTCTCATTACTTTTCTCCGTTTTGTTTATTGATTGTCCAATGCGACATTTCATGCCGCCTACTTGAAAAATTGCCGATATTGTAATATGTGGCTGACATTATTCAAGCCAATACGCAAGAAATTTACACAGATATCCCATAACACATTTGTATTTTCCGTAGGAATTATGTAGAAGCAAAATCTGACAAAATCGCTTTTCAAAAAACAGGGATTTTGGAAATTTCAGGAGTGATTCTCTTCAGTCAAGAAATTCTACGCCAGTTGTGCGCCTTGCTGCAGCCCGTAGTAGCGACGGCCTTAGCGAAGCGTACCCCGCCGTCGCGCCAATGGCGAGCCTTTCGTAAAGGGTGTGCCTGTCGCACATCGCTATCGTTGCGCACCTTTTGCGATATGCGTGCCATTGGTGCGACGGCGGGGTACGCTTCGCTAAGGCCGTCGCTACTACGGGCTGCCCAAGGCACGCACCTGGCGCAGAATTCATTAGATGAAGTCATCTCTGCAAAGATATGGGATATCTGTGAGAAATTTATAAGCAATGCCGAAATGGGTGGCAATTGCCCCATTGCCTGAAAAAACTGACCTGTTCGTTTGCTTTTCCAGAAGAGTGATTGTATAATACGCCCGTTGTTAAACTGGTTTAACAGTAGGAAAGAAAGCGATTTTTTGGGAGAATGGATGATAGGGCTTAAGGAAATAGCGCTGGAAGTTGGCGTCAGCAAGGCGACAGTGTCGCTGGTGCTGAACAACGGGAATGTGCATGGGCGAATGATATCGCCTGAGGTTTCGGCGCGTGTGCGTGCAGCGGCGGAAAGGCTGGGCTATGTCCCCAACGAGATGGTGCGCTCCATGATAAAGGGGCGCAGCCATACGATTGCACTTCTGGCGTCCTTCGACCCATTCATGCTGCCGATCATCCAGGGCTATTCAGACGTGGCGGCGGAGCATGGCTACTCCCTGCGCCTGGTATCCGTGGGGAATGATGTGAACGCCGCCTTAAGGAAGGCGCTGGAATACCGCGCCGAAGGCATAGCCGCCATGTCCCTGGACCCGCAATTGCGCAAGACCATCTCGCCTGACTTCTATCGGAGGGACATACCCACGCTGGGCCTGTCGCAAGACACTCGCCAAGGCAGCCCGTTCTTTGACCAGAGCGGTTCCGCGGAGCTGGCTGTGGACTATCTGGCGGGACTTGGGCATAGGCGTATTGCCTGCCGCCATACCACATCGGAAATCGCCAGAAGGCGACTGGACGGCTACCGCCAGGCCATGGTGCGTGATGGCCTGGAGCCGCTGGAGATACTTGAGGAAGATGGAGTATCCCCGCTGCTGGAACTGCATCCCGATGCAGTGTTCTGCACCAGCGACCGCCTGGCCCTGCAAATGATGCAGGAACTTTACGCCAGGCGCATATTCGTGCCTGACGCCTTCTCCATAATGGGCTTCGGCAACACCAACGCCTCCGAACTGTCATCACCTGCGCTGACCACTGTGAACGAGCCGTACTACGAAACGGGGCGGGACTGCTGCCTTTCATTGCTGCACCACATCAAATACGGGGAGCCACTCGACCTGCCCAAGCGGCTTGGCACCATAATTGAACGTAATTCCACTGCAAATAACAAGGGGACGCACTGATGCTTGACCAAGAATTCACTTTCCACTATGACGACGCGCCGCTGGACGTGTCATTCCTGTTTGCCGACGAGGCGCCTGCTGGACGCCACGGCTTCCTTCAGTCCAAGGGCGGGGAGCTGGTCTTCGAGGACGGGGCGAAGGCACGCTTCTGGGGCACCCTGCTCAATTCCGCCGCCTGCTTTCCAGAACATGCCGATGCGGACAAGGTGGCCCGCCGCCTGGCGAAATTCGGCGTGAACCTGGTGAGGCTGCACCAGTTTGACGCGCAGTGGGCCACGCCAAACATCTTCGCCTTCACCAAAGGAGCGCCGATGGACAGTACCAGAAAACTGGATTCCACAAGTCTGGACAGGCTCCACTACCTCATAGCCGCCCTGGAGCGGGAAGGCATATACATCTATGTGGACCTGCTGGTTTACCGCACGTTCAAGGCAGAGGACGGCGTTGAGGCATACGAGAAGATTCCCGCTAACGGCGCCAAACCATATACATTGTTTGACGAGCGTCTTATTGAATTGCAGCAGGAATATGCGCGCCAGCTGCTGCTTCCCGTCAATCCCTACACAGGCAAGTGCCTGGCTGAGGACCCTGGCGTGGCGACCGTGCTTATCACCAACGAGAACGACATGTTCTACAAGTACAGTCCCGTGCTTGTGGAACCCTACGTCGGCAAGCTGCGTGCCCTGTACAGGCAGTGGGCGGTGAAGAACGGCGTGGAATGGGGGCCTGCCGACTTCGACTACAGGCGCAGGGAACCAGAGCCTGAAATCCTCCGCTTCTACCACGAAATCCAGAGCCGCTACTGCAACAGGATGCGGGATTTCCTGCTTTCAATCGGCGTGAAGCATCCTATCGCGGGGGACACCATGTGCACGGGGCTTCCATTGATGTCCGCCTTGAAGAATATGGATTTGACCTGCGCCAACGTCTATTGGGACCTGTGCGGGGACCAGTTGACCAACAAGGATTTGCTGCGGGAGCGCAGGCAGGTATTCGGCATGGTGCCTAGCAAGGGGCGCACATCGACGCAGCCATTGCTGGTGACGGAATGGGACCAGGTCTGGCCCAACGAGTGGCGTGCGGCAAGCCCGTTGCTGGTCTCGTCCGTGGCGGCGTTTCAGGGGTGGGCTGGCGCATGTTTGCACACCTACCGCTACCGCAGCTGCCCCACCGATTGCATGGGGGGCACTGTGCTGGGCGGCATTGCGTACCGCCGCAACTTCGAGACCGCAATGGACCCCGCCAAGTATGGAATGTTTTATGCCGCCGCAATCATGCTTCGCCGCGGTGATGTGTCGCAGGCGAAGAAGATGCTGGACATTCGCGTGACGGAGGACGAGGTCTTCAGTTCGGCGCACGGCATAATCAACCATAATCTGCCCAATATCGAGGCGGCATTGAACTGTGAGAAGCATGCAGTGCGTCTGGTAATGCCAGGACAGAAGGCCGCGCCAGACGCAATAGGGCCTGACGAGGCTGGCCCTGCCGCCGCAGACGAAGAGGCGGGCGAGGTCACTTCCGACACAGGCGAACTGTATCGTTCATGGAAAAAGGGGCAGGGCTGGATTGACACGCCGCGCACCAAGTCCATCTTCGGCAGTTTTGGCGCAGGTGAAAAAGTGGGCATCAGCGGATTGAACGCGACATTGCGAACCGATTTCGCCACAATCACATTTACTTCCCTGGACAATCGCCCGCTCGGGGAATCCAACCAGATACTCATTACGGCGGTTGGCAGGTCTGACAACGCGGGGGCGCTCTACAACGCCACCCATACCGAGCGCATTGACATCGGCCATGGCCCTGTCATGTACGAGAGCATCCAGGCGGATTTGGAAATGGCGCACACGCCAGTCAAAATGCATTTGTGGAGCATTGACCAGGACGGCGCCTACACAGGTGAAATCCCCGTCACCCATGAGGAAAAATCATTAAAGTTCACCATAGGAAAGACATTCCCCTCAATCTACTACCTGCTGACAAGATGAAAAGGACATTACTGAAAGGAATACTGATTATGGCAATTTGCGTGGCAATGGGTGCATTCACAGCGAATGGTGCGGATGACAGTCTTAAAATCGGCTGGGCAAGGCAGGATATAACGCCCAGTGGTCCTTGCCTGCTGGCGGGCCAGCAGTTCCCAAGACTTTCCACAGGCGTGGCGGACAGGCTTACCGTGACGGCGCTGGCGCTGGACTGCAATGGGGAAAAGGCTGTCATGGTGTCCGCGGACATAATCAACTTTTCCATCTACCTGCTGAATGCCTGCCGCCAGCGTCTGGCGAAGGAGTTGCCTGATTTGCCAGGCGAATGCGTGTTTGCCAGCGGGACGCATTCGCATACGGCACCTGCATACGGCAAGGTTGTGCCTCCAGACATGTGGATGCAGGCAAAGCCAGGCGGCTGCAAGTGGGGCAGCGAGGGTATGGATGTGGATGAAATTCGCAAGGAACATCCTGACTTTGTGGACAGCCAGCAATATTTCGACCTGCTGGTAGAAAAAGCAAGCCTGGCCATTGCCGAGGCGTGGCGTTCCCGCAAGCCAGGCAAGGTGGCGTACGGCCTTGGCACGGCGGTTGTCGGCGAGAACCGCCGCACCGTTCATCGCGACAAGGGGGCGAATATCTATGCTCCCTCCACTAAGGAAAGCTATTTGAATGTGGAAGGGCATGTGGACCATGATGTCAATGTGCTGGCGACATACGATATGAAGGGAGCTCTTACTGGCGTGCTTGTGAATTTGGCGTGTCCAGCCCAGACCAGCGAGGCATTCAAGGTGGTTTCCGCCGACTTCTGGAATGAGGTCAGGCTTGAAATCGAACGTCGCTTCGGCAAGGGAGTGCATCTGCTTCCGCAATGCTCCGCTGCTGGCGACCAAAGCCCCCATCGCCTGCTCAATTGCGCCGCCGATGCCAGGATGATGCGCCTGCGTGGCCAGATGGAAAAGGATATGGTGGAATGGGGCTGGGGCAAACGCGCCTACAACTGGGACTACAATCTGGCGCGCCGCAAGGAAATCGCCCGCCGCATAGCCGTGGCATTGGAGGATGTGCTGCCCTCAATCAACAAGACCGCCGAGGCGGCGCCGACGATGCGGCATTTGTGCCGCAATCTGCAATTGCCGCGCCGCCCCATTACAGCGGAGGAGGCGGAAAAGGCACGCAAGAGCCTGGAGGAGAAACTGGCCTACATGAAGGAGCAGGGGTGGGACTACTGGGGGACCATTGGTGCGCTGCGACGCGTCATTGACCGCTATGAGCATCCCCAGGAATACTACAACATGGAAATGCATGTGCTGCGCATGGGAGACGCCTGCTTCGCCACCAATTCATTTGAATTGTACCTGGACTATGGCGAGCGCATCAAGGGCTTGAGTCCCGCTGTGCAGACATTCCTGGTGCAGTTGGCGGGCGATGGCACATATCTGCCCACGCCACGCACCAATGGCAGCGGCTATGGCGCGGCGCCTACCTCATGCCCTGTAACTTTCCAGGGTGGCGAGGCGCTGGTGAATGAAACTGTAAATGCAATCAAAGAATGCTTTAATCAAATAGCAAAATAGGTAAAATCATGAAAAACATTATTCTCGCGGCATTGCTGTTTGCATGTTGTGCCTTTGCAGTTGAAAATGCACCCTTGCCTGGGCGGGTGCTTCGTGTGTCCTTTGACAAGGACGGGGCTGTCGCAGAGGCGCCCTCCAAGTCGCTTGCGCCCATTTCGGCGCCTGACAAGCCTACAATGGTGCCAGGCAGGGAAGGTGGTTTTGCATATCGCCTTGCCAAGGGGGACAAGCAACTGCGCTTCCCCGCCGCTGGAATTGCAAAGCCCACCGCAGGCACTATCAGCATCTGGGCGAAGGCGGAGAATTTTGAACCATACAACAAGGAGCATCGCGGCTGGAGCATAAAGCCGATTACGCTGTACAACCTGCATCTGGTGCAGGGCGGCAAGTGGATGTCACTGCGAACAGTAATATACAGAGGCGCAGACGACCGCGGCATCAGGACATACCTGAACACCTCGGAGCCGCCCCAGCGCTTCGGCGCCTGGGCCTCGTTGCCGATACCGCTGGGACTTGTCCACCAGGGAGAATGGCATCTTTTCACCTGCACTTGGACCACTGAGAACGTGGAGGTGTATCTTGACGGCATATTCATCGCCAACTGCATATTGCAGGCCAACAAGGCGAAGGTTTTGCCCTTGCTGAAGTCTCCAAATGCAAAGCAGTCCTATCTTGCCATACGCGGCGATGGCAAGGAGCAGTCCCTGGAGCGTGGCGAGCACACGGATGTGGGCGAGTTGACATTGTTCGACCGCGTGCTTTCCCCTGCGGAAATCCGTTCCTTGTATCTGGCAGGGCCTGACGGGTGGCCAAAGCAGGATGAACTTGTCTCCATCGAGGCAGGAGGAGCGTTCATGAACGGGCGGGAAAGTGTCCGCCTCCTCCTGGATTTCACCATGCTGGAACGCTATGGCAAGCATGGAGGCAGGCGCGAGGCCCAGTGGACTGTTGCATCAAAGGGCAGTGGGGATGTTCTTAAAAAGGGCACAGTCCGCTGGGCGGCGGAGGATACACGCCCTTCGCTGTATGTATTCGGGCTTGAGAGGGCAGGGGACTATGAATTCCATCTGGAGTATCCTGGCGAGCCTTCAGTGAAGATGGCACATTCCTTCTCCAAGCCAGATACGTCCTGGGTGGGCAACCAGATTGGCAGGGACGACACCACGCCGAAGCCATGGATTGCGCCTCAGTGGGGCGGCCCTGCAAAAGTCCAGGTATGGAACAGGGTGTATGACTTCACAGGCAGCGCATTCCCCAGGCAGGTCACCGCCAATGGAAGCGGACTTCTGTCGGAGCCAGTTGTATTGAAAGTCAGCAGCCAGGGCAGGGAGGCAAATACCACTGCCCGCATTGAAAAGTCATCGCTGCATGGCTCATTTGCGCAGTTTGAGGGAACGCTGGAGGATGGCAGGGATTTCCGCGCCGCCTTCCAGACCACGGTGGATTTCGATGGCTTTGTGCATGCGAAAGTGACTTGCACCCAGAAATGCAAGGTGGAGGCCCTTTCATTAGACTGGAGTGTCGCGGAAGGTTTCCGCGACTACCTGCTTACTCCGCGCCCTGCTGAAAAGGAGCAGGGCGGCGAGACGCTTTTGGGCAGGAACACGCGCCAGGCGTGGCTGGTTTCCGAAAAGGGCGGCTTCTGCTGGATGGCGGACAATGGGCGCAACTGGGTGAACAAGGCGCCTGAAAAATGCATAAGCATTTCGCGCAAGACTGGCAGGTGCCGCCTGGACATCATAGACAAGCCAGTTGAGATTCCCTCAGGAACCACCTGGAACATCTTCTTCATTGCCACGCCCACCAGGCCGCCAATGGAAAACCACCGCACATGGCGTGCCATGAACGGGGGCAAGAACGGATGCGCCATAGTGTCTGGCGGCTTCCAGGATGGCGGCTACCTGCTTTTGGATGAGGAAAAGGTGCGCAACCTGCGCAAGCCTCCCGTGGAGCGGGGGCTGGCGCTGTATGCCAGCGCAGAGTTCCTGTACTCCATTAACAAAGAGGCCTCCTGGTTCTTCCGCGACTGGCTTGGGCATGGCTACTTCTACGGCATGGGGGCACCCAACAGCATTTCACTGCCAAGCTGCATTGGAACATGCAAGGCCGACTACCTCATAGATTGCGCGGCACGTTCCCTGAAAATGCCAGCCTTTGAGTATGTGGATGGCTTCTACTTTGACTGCACGGTCGTCGGTGTTTGCCTTGGCAAAATGCACGGATGCGCAACACCAGATAGTTTCGGACGCACCTGCGGAAGTTCCACTTTGCTGCCATTGCGGGATTTCATGAAACGCATGTGCCGTCTCTTGTATCCAATAGGACGGCATATCGGCGCACACGGCCAATATTCGTTCTGCCCAGGCGTGCATGGATTATGCGACTACTGGCTTTCAGGCGAGGAGCTGCGGGGCACTGTGATGAGCAAGGGGGCGGGGCTTTATTGCGATTTGGCTGCCGTGTCCAATGAACATCTTCGTGTCACTGCGGACAGCAGGGTGCTCTGCAATGTGAATGTGCTGGAGATACCATACGTCAAGAACCGCAAGAGCAAGGCGCCAGATCCAAACGAGCCAGGCGGCGTGCCTGGCTTGACACGTTTCGTCGCGGAGGACATAAAGGCCTGCTGGGCCAGCGACAGTCTCTTTGGAAA
>JAFYGL010000264.1 GCA_017543165.1 Victivallales bacterium
CCCTTCGAGGCGTTCAGCATGCGGTATTGTATTGCGGCCGCGTCCGTATTGCAGCCCATTTCACCGCCCAGCGCATCGATTTCCTTCACCAGCTGCCCTTTGGCAATGCCTCCGATTGCAGGATTGCATGACATCTGGGCAATGTGGTCGTTGTTGATGGCCAGCAGAAGGGTCTCCGCCCCCATGCGCGCGGCGGCAAGAGCCGCCTCGCAGCCCGCATGGCCGCCGCCAACTACTATTACATCAAAAATCCTATCCATCAAAGTCTAGGGCTCAAGCCCCTTGTTTATTGGTCACTACCCAGTACCCATCTTAAAGGTGAGGATATTTATTTATCCACAGATTTCCACAGATTTTCACTGATTTCATCTAGAAAGCGAGCCCGAAAGTGATTTTGATGATGCGCTGAAGCAGCGCAGATTTCCATTTTGTAGTCGGAGGCAAAAATAGTTTTGCCTCCGACTACAAAACAGGAAACCTTCGGTCCTTTAGGACCTCGTCAAAATCACGAGAATGAAATCAGTGATAATCTGTGATAATCTGTGGATCATAAAAAATCCATGCCTAACAGAGGGGGGACTGGATAGTCGCGTTTATTGTTTCTTTCAGCACATCTATCTCAATGGCGGAGGTGCCTACACGCCCCACCACGATGCCCGCCGCCTGGTTGGCTATCTGCGCCGCCACATCAGGACTTGCGCCTGACATGAGCGCCAGCATCATTGTGGCCATTACCGTGTCCCCCGCGCCTGACACATCGAAGACCTGCCGAGCCTGGGTGGGAATGTGCAAAGGCTTGCTTTTGTCCTTGCTGAAAAGCGCCATTCCCTCTGCGCCAAGTGTTATGAGCAGATATTGAGGCTGCCACTTGCGCATAAGCCTTGACGCCACATTCAGCAACGGCGCATCCTGCAGCGGATTGCCGCAACCTGAAGCATACTTGACGCCCGCCAGCGCGAAGGCCTCGTTCCTGTTTGGCGTCATAAAGGTCAGCCCCTTTATGTTGTATGGGTTGCGGGGATGCGGGTCCAAGGCGCTCATCACCTTGTATTTCCTGCAAAGTTCCACCACCGCCTCCATGAATGACTTGCTGAAAAGCCCCTTGGCGTAATCCTCCAGTATCACGGCATTGATCTTGCCAGATTTCAAAACCGCCTCCAGCGTCTTCAGCATATTGCGCCTTTCGCCTCTGGAAACATCGTCAGTCTCCTCCCTATCAATGCGCACCACCTGCTGATTGCCCGCCAGAACCCGTGTCTTGACGGTGGTGGCACGGCTTTTGCTCTTAAGAAGCGTGCATGTGTCAACTCCGCCATTGACCAGGCATTGCGATAGCTGCACACCCTCAATGTCATCGCCTATGACGCCGAAAATGCTGGCGGAACCGCCAAGGGAAAGCACGTTGCGCGCCACGTTCGCCGCGCCGCCTGGAACATACGTCTCTTTTTTCACTAGCACTACGGGAACAGGAGCCTCCTGGGAAATGCGGTTGGAACTGCCCCATACATACTTGTCCAGCATTACATCGCCGACTACCGCCAGGCTTTGCCCGCTAAACGCGTTCAGGATTTTCTCAACTTTGTTGTCCATTTATGGTATTATGACTTTATGTCGTTCAATGATATCTTTAACTGCGTTTTCAAGATTCACTTTTTCTTCTGGCAGTATACTTCCCTTTTGTGAAATGCTGTCCAGCAGCATATCCAGCCGTCTCAAGTCCCTGCTCATGTTTCTTCTCTGGCGAGGGGACAGCATGTCGCCAAAGTCTCCCATATAGCTCATTCTTCTGGCTACGTCGTCCTTCAGCAGTGCCAGCATAGCCTGTTCCATGGGGTCCTCAGTTTTGATTTTTTCCAGTTTTTCCTGAACCTTGATAATCTCGAATGAGATGCGCTGCCTTGCCACGGAACCCTCAAATAGGTTTTCCGCTTTAAGGATTGATGAAAGCCCCAGCATTATCACCAGTTCGCAGATGACTAGGCAGGCAACCACCAGTTTTGCGCCCAGGGACAGCAACTTGCTGGATGTGGAAAGCCCCCGCGTCTCGTGCTTGTAGTGGAAATCCAGCAGATACCCGCCAGCCTTTATTTTGTCCCCCGCGGTAAGGCTTGCCTTTCCCTGCAATTCCTTCCCGTTCAGAAACACTTTTGCATTTGCCTCTGGGGAAATTTGTACTCCTTTGTCACCTTCCTCTATGGTGAACAGGCTTCCCGCATCTGGCAATTCAACTTTGCAGGGCAGGGCGCTGATCTCCAGCATCATTCGCGGAGAAAGGCGCCGTTTCTGCTCGGCCTCCTCCGTGATGTACGTGATTTGTATGCTTGCCTTGTTCACTGCCGTCTCACTGCTGGTGGAACTGCTGCGTCAAATCAGTCCATGACATGCTTTTGTCTGGATTCTGCGTGAGTTTCAGTATGCGGTTTTCCGCATTGCCCAGCTCCTTGTTGCAGAAGTTGCTGAGCTTGATTCCCTCTTCCACCATGCTCAGGCTCTGCTCCAGGGGGAGTTGCTTGCTTTCCAGTTCAGACACAATCTGCTCCAAACGCGCAAGCGCCTGTTCAAATGTCAACTGTTGTTCCTGTTGTATTCCTTCTTCTGCCATGTTTCTCTCCTTGATTTTGCCTGCTGCGCGAGAACGGGCCTGCTTTCCCGCACGGCCATGTGGCCGCGCGTCAGGACGCGTGAATGCCATGCAGCTGCCTGCGCAGTCCATTATTTGATTGTCGCCGCCAGTTCGCCGTCTGCCAGTCTTATGCTTATGTCCTCTCCTGTGTTCGCTTCGTTTACAGTGGTCAAGAGGCTCTTGTCCTGCTTGAACACGATGGCGTATCCGCGTTCCAGAACTGCCTGCGGCCCCAGCAGCCTGAGTTTGTCATTCGCCCTTGCAAGCCGTTCCTTGAGGCTGCGCAGCATGTCCTCGCTGTCGCGGGACAGGCGCATGGACAACTGCTCGACCACGGCCTTCCTTTCAGGCAGGATGCTGGGTATCTGCGCTGAAAGTCTGCCCGTCGCGGTGCGAACTCGCAGTGCCAGGTCCGCACTGAGCCGTTGCGGATATGACTGCACCATTTGCCTTAATTGCTCAACCCGTGTCCTGCGCACTTGTATCAGCATGTCGGCGGGCACGGCCAGATAGCGGTTGCTGGCTGCAAGGCCAAGCCTGTGCTTGTAGAAATTCAGCATGTTGTTGGCCATGTTCAGGATTTTGCTCTTTGCGAAGGCGATGTTGTCCCTCACGCGCGAGGCTTCCTGTACCACCCATTTTGCGGCGTCGGTCGGCGTCATTGCCCGTAAGTCCGCCACTTCGTCGCAGAGCGTGTAGTCCTGTTCATGACCCACTGCGCTGATGACAGGTATGCTGGAGGCTGCGATGGCGCGCACCAGGCTCTCGTCGTTGAAGGAGGCCAAATCCTCCTTGGAGCCGCCGCCGCGGGTGATGACTATCACCTCGCACAGGTGGTAGAAGTTGATGTAGTTTAGGCGTTCAATGATGGTGGCGGCGGATTCATTGCCCTGCATTCTGGCGGGGAACAGCAACACCGTAAGAGACCCCTGCCTGTTGCCCAATCCACGCATGAAGTCCTTCAATGCGGCTGCGCCCTCGGCCGTAATGAGCCCTATTGTCTTGGGGAACGGCGGCAGTTTTTTCTTGCGCGAAGGCAGGAAAAGGCCTTCCTGCGCCAGTCTTTCACGGAGTGCCTTCAATCTCAGCATCTCCTCGCCATCCCCTTTCATGCGCAGCCTTTCAATGGAAATCTGGCATTCGCCCCTGCCAGCATAGACATCAATTCTGCCATATACCTCCACTGCGACGCCATTCTGGAAATCTGGCGGCAATGGTTCACGTATATTCCAGCTCCACCACACCATGCGCAGGCTGGATACCCCGTCTTTGAGCACAAAATAAATGCCTTTGCCCTGTTTTTCAGGATGATAGTCCTCGACTTCGCCAGTCACCCAGATGCTGCGCGGAAAACCCGCCTGGACACAGTTGCGAATCTGCTGGTTCAGTTCAGTTATGGTGTATATCTTCTCTGTTTGTCCAATTGGCATTGCCACAAGAATGCTCCTGATTTCATAGTAGTTTCGCCTGTATGCGCCCCTATATGAACACACAGGCATAAAATCGCATTAAAGCACCTTTTGTCAAGCAGGAATTAGAGAAAAATACCCAGAGGAGTAAAATCTAGCGTGATGGAGTTGGGTTTGTTCAGTCAAAGTTGATGATCTGGGGCACGAAGCGTTGTTCGTATTGGTTTATGAAATACTGGTCGGTCATGCAGGCAATGTAGTCGGCGGTGATGCGTTCAGGCGATTCCTTCAGGCGGTATTCCGCGGGCTGCGAGCGTATCCACTCGTCGATGATCTTGCATTTGAGGTCTTTCCTTATGTCCGTGATGTATGCCTCGAAAAGCTGTGTCAGCATGCAGTCGAACTGCTCCTTCTGGTGCGAAAGCAGTGCGCAGTTGTAGATGTGCTCGTAGTTGAACCTCTTCAGCGCCGAATATGCGCCATAGACTTCCTCCGAAAATTCCAGGTACTCCTTGCCACGGCTGTTGAGTATGATGTCATTGCACAGCACGCTTATGATCTTGCGGTTCTCGTTGCCAAGCACACGCTCTATGCTCCAGGGCATGTCGGTCTTCGCTATGATGCCCAGGGAAACCGCGTCCTCGAAGTCACGCCCTAGGTATGAGATTATGTCCGCCACACGCACGACACAGCCTTCCATGGTGGAGGGGGACACCTTTCTGTCGTAGCCTGGCTCCTTCAGGCATTTCTCCAGGTTCTTGTCCAGGTCCTCCCATGTCAGCTTGCTTCTGTCGTATTCATATCTTCTGGATTCGATTTCGCCGTTGTGCCCCAGAATGCCGTCCAGCACGGGCAGTGTCAGGTTCAGTCCCGCGCCATGGTGCTCCAGTTGCTGAAGTTCCCTCACCGACTGTGCATTGTGCACGAATGTGCCGATTCCAGCCTTTTGCAGATTGGCGGCAAGCGCCGCCTCGCCAGTATGGCCGAATGGAGTGTGCCCGATGTCATGCCCGATGGCAATCGCCTCTATCAAGTCTTCGTTCAGGTTCAGGCAGCGCCCGATAGTGCGGGCTATGCGGGAGACCATCTGCACATGGAGGGAGCGCCGCGTGATGTGGTCGTTGCGCACACGGAAGAATACCTGTGTCTTGTCGGAATACCGTGCGAAAGACGAGGAATGTATGATACGGTCCGTGTCATGGGCGAATGGCGTGCGCAGGTTCTCGAAGTCATCCACCTCAGCAGGCCGCCTCCGTTGCGCATCCTTGCTGAAGTAGGCGTTCTTCGGATCCAGAGTGCGTTGTTCCAGTTCGTCCCTTTCACTGGCGATCTGGGCAGTAAGTTCCTCCATTGACATAGTCAAACCTCATCTTGTATATTCAAAAAACGATGTGCATTTTCGGTTGTGAGCCTTGCCATTTCCTCTGGCTCAATGCCGCGCAGTTCTGCCGCGTATTTGCCGATGATGGGAATGTTGGCGGGCGTGTTCTCCTGCCCGCGAAGCGGCACTGGCGCAAGATATGGCGTGTCTGTCTCCAGCAGCAGGCGCTCGTCTGGGATAAGTTCCAGTATGCGGCGTATATTCTCCGCCTTCTTGAATGTCACCATGCCGTTGATTGACATCATCGCCCCCAGTTCCAGCCACTGCGCAGCCTCGTCTTCCGTGCCTGAAAAACTGTGGACCTCAAATGGATGCCCCTTGGGAAGATTGTCCTGCACGATCTGCAAGCCATCCTGCACGGCCTCCCTGCAATGTATTATGACAGGCAACTTGGCGGCCACCGCCTCTTGCAGGAAAATCGCGAACATGGCCCGCTGCGCCTCCCTTGGCGCGAAGTCATAGTAGTAGTCCAATCCAATCTCGCCCACGGCACGCACTTTTTCGTGCCGCCATAGTTCTCGCAGCAGCCCCAGGTCGTAGGGTTTCTCAGCATCGTGGGGATGCATGCCCACGGCCGCGTATGCCCCTGCCTCGCGTTCAGCCAGCTCCACCACAAATGGGCAGTTCTCCATGTTGGTGCCCTGCACAAGAAATTCCAGCACCTCTGCCTCACGCGCGCCAGCAAGCGTGGCGGAGGCGGTCTCCTTCTTGTCTATGTCAAAATGGCAATGTGAATCAAACCAGTGCATTGTGATTTATGTTTTCTGATGTGCACGCTGCTCAGCGCCGCCATTTGGCCGCGCGTCAGGACCTTGGATTTCCATGAGGCTGTTGTCCTGCATATCTGGGGGCGCATGGCAGTCCCGCGTCCTGCCACGCGATTTAGTGTGCGATATCGCTGGGCACCATGGGCAGCAGCATGCGGAAGCCTACATCGGATGGGCACAGCATTGAATCGTGGGCGCGTCCCAGGGGCATGTAGCGGCGTGGCGTGGAGGCGCTTCCCCCCTTGATTATGCGCAGGCCTGTGCCATCGTTGAATGGCGTCGAGGTCCATTCCCGCACGTTTCCTGCCATGTCCAATGCCCCGAAGAGCGAAACGTCCTCTGGAAATGCTCCTGGCGGGGCCCAATGCCCGTATTGGACATGCGCGGCTGCGTTGTCCAGGAGGAATGC
>JAFYGL010000265.1 GCA_017543165.1 Victivallales bacterium
GCACAGCAAGCATTGCAGCTTTCCCCGCAGCATATCCCTGGTTGAGGACATCTGGTTGCATTCGTATGAATGGCATGGCATCCCTGTCAGCCCCGATTCCAAGACCTGTGCATACCATGTTTTCGACATTTGCTGGCAACAGAGCAGAATATGGAAGTTCAACATATCTGGGTTCGCCAGAGGGCTGGAGCAATTCGAAAAAAGCATTGGTCATGAATCCATGTGTATCGAACCTGCTGAAGCAGCGTGTGATGCAGTCCTTGAAGCAGCGCCCGCTATACGCGTCCTCCACTTTCAAATTGTAGTCGGCAACTATTCTGCGGCGTTCTCGGCTGTCGATGTTGTTTTGCACATCAAAGCATGATTTATGGATTTCAGTCGCCAATTGCAGTGTTCGTGTCATGTCCAGTATATTTGAATTGGATGTAAAGGTGAAATCCCAGTTGCTGTTTTCCTGGCCTGGAACCAATTTCGGCACTCCTGTGCCTTGAAGTGCAGGTTCCTTGTGGATAAATGTGCATCTTGCCCCAGCTGCCGCTGCAATGTCGCTGTTGCCAGTGGAATCAATTATGACATTGCCCCTGTAAAGGCATGGTCCCTCCAGCGTTGCGGCAAGTACGCCTGTCACATTTCTCCCTTCCTTTGATGCGCCAAAACATTCCTGGTGGAGGCGGATATTAACTCCTGCACAAGTGGCCAGTTCCATAAGCGCCTTCTTGCGCGCCTCCACTGCCCAGCTTCCCTGGTACGCATGGTATTTCCCGTGTGAATATGCGGCTGCCAATCTGTCAATCTCCGCTGCAAATCCCACTCTATTGCCATGGTAATGGTTTGTGATTCTGCCGTTGGTGGATAATCCGCCCAAGGCAAGTTCGCGTTCCAGCAGAAGAACACGCCCCTTTTCGCGGGCGGCGGCGATTGCGGCGGCGGCGCCAGATGTACCGCCACCTGCGACAAGCACATCATATTCCTCTTCGCATTCCCGCAGTTCAAACAAGATTCGCCTCGTGCCATTTTTCTCTTTTTCCACGTGGCATTTTGTCTTTTCAATGCATGACAAGGCACAATCCCCTTCATTGCTGGAGAAGGCAAGCGCCTCGCGTTCACTGTCCTCATCAAGGAGTTTCAAACCAAGGCCTTCCCAATTCCAATCGGCATTTTTGGAGACGCGTGCCAGTTTAAGAGGCGCAATCCGCAATGGGGCCAATGGCATGTCCAGCACGTTTGATGCGTCAAGGCAATACGCATTGCCTGCACCGACAAAGGCAACGCAATTCCCCTGCCTGCATATCGGCAATGCACCGCCAATATACTGCACTCCGGCGTGTGCAAGCGTGTAGAGTGCGGCTCTTTTCACTTCCGAGGGATAGGGCCATTTTCCGTGCGTAGGCAATCCCTTCATTCCAGGAATGTCATGCCATGGATGCATTCCAAAATCCCATCTGCCAGAGAGTTCCCACAATGGGAATGACTGCGTTCCCACAAGTATGGTCTTCTGGCCGCCAATGGCGCATTCCAGCGCCTTCTCATACGCCGCAATGGAACTGCCAAAAACAGCCACGTCAAACAAACCTATGTTTTTAGCCTTTATGCTTTGCATATTATATTCCTTTTGGGACATTCTGTGAGGCAGTTATGTAACTGCGCCCTAATTATATGAAAAAATCCCTTAATCCGCCATACCGTTTTTCCTGCAAAAAAATGTCTTTTTCAATCAAAGTATATTTGCATGCCAGATTATGGAAACTATCTTAATGACACAAAATGGAGGTTATACACAATGTATCCAGACAGCAATCTGCAGATTCACACAGAAAATGAAAATGTCTGTTCCATTCTACCAGTCTGCCATGTCAATGTGCTTAGGACTGGCTACATAACCAAATTCATCAAATGGAACAATGTCAATGTCTGCGAATATTTCTGGCATTTATACTGCAATCCTGGCAGCGAAGCCAGCGGCATAAGATGCAATGGCATGGATTATCCGCTTTCGGGAGACGCCTGCATGTTAATTCCGCCATTTACCCAGTACAGCACCTACAACAATGGGCCAATAAATCATTTGTTCGTTCATTTTACGCTGGATGAGAATTTTTTCTTCATGCATAGAAGGCCATACATCATAAGACAGAACGCAGTTTTACTAAAAGAATTGTGCAATGCCCTCGCCAGCGGGCAGGTCGGCCAGCGCATTTCCTGGCTTTCAACCGCCATGGTCCTTTCCGCATTTACAAATTTGCCCGAGGCGGAATTGCAGCAAGCCGTGCCAAATGACATGGACCACAGAATCCAACGCTCATTGGAAATCTACATGGAACAGCCAATGGAAATGATTGACAATGCATACGTCGCAACTAAAATCGGCATGTCAAAACCTAACTTTGAACGTCTTTTCAAAAATCAGACAGGCATGTCCGCTCGCGCCTTCCAACGAACAAGGCAAATGC
>JAFYGL010000266.1 GCA_017543165.1 Victivallales bacterium
CTTTGCTTGCGTTGTCGGTTGATTTCCAAAGCAGCATTGTTCGCGTAGTGGACAGTGGAGACCTGCCTCTGGCGTGGCGCAGGTGATGTGGGCGCCGAGGCGGCGTCCACTCAGGTTGCCTTGGCGGGAACAGCATTCTTGGTACTAATGCAAAAACAGTCCACAGTCCACAGCCCACAGTCCACAGTCCACAATAAACACTATGGATTGCCAATTATTTCAAGAATATGATGAATGCCATTTGTGCCCCCGTGATTGCGGGGCGCATCGCAATGCTGGCGAAAAAGGCTTTTGCGGTTGCACGTCGGAATTGCGCATTGGCGCCATGTT
The DNA here is from genome assembly GCA_017543165.1 of Victivallales bacterium. Next base: position 331 of record JAFYGL010000266.1, read on the forward strand.
GCCGCATTTCGGGGAGGAACCTTGCCTAAGTGGAACCAAAGGCTCGGGTACGGTATTTTTCTCAGGATGCTCCTGTGGCTGCTTTTTCTGCCAGAACCATCAGATTTCCCAGGAAGAAATTGGCAGGGTGTATGGCTTTGATGAGTTTATGGACGGATTGCGGGCGCTGATTGCAAAGGGAGTGCATAACCTTAATTTTGTGACGCCAGAGCATTACATGCCAAGCATCCTTGCCGCCTGCCGCGCTCTTCGCGCAGAGGGGTATGACTTGCCATTCCTCTGGAACAGCTCTGGCTATGCCAGGCCAGACGTAATACGGCGCGCCGCCGAATTGATAGATGTATTCATGCCTGACTTCAAGTTCGCCTCGCCCCAACTTGCATACATCTGCATGGGGGACGCCGACTATGGCAGCCACGCACTGGCTTCAATTGAAGTGATGGTGGACAGAGCTGGCTTCCTGCGCCCATGGGACACCAGCGGCGAAATCACATCAAGTCGGGGAACAATAGTCAGGCACCTGGTTCTGCCAGGTTATGTGGACAACAGCATCGCCGTTCTGGACATGCTTTACAGCAACTTCGGCCCGCTGCTGCCAATTTCCATAATGAGCCAGTTCATGCCAATGCCTGAATGCAAGCGCAGAAACATGCTTGACAGGCAGCTTTCCAGCCAGGAATATGCCCAGGTCTGCGCTTATGCACAGGAACTGGGCTTCTCCAGGATATTTGTCCAGCAGGAAAATGGCGACAATGCCTTTGCGCCCGACTTTACAAAGGCGCAGCCTTTCCAGGGCAACGCCTCTGCCGCTCAACATTAGACAATGGTTTTCAGGTCCACTATCGCATTGACGCCACCGCCGTCATCGTCTTCATCGTCTTCATTGTCTTCATTGTCTTCATTGTCCTTCTGCCTGGATATCCAGTCCAGCACCGAACCGCCTGATGAACAGAAGTAAGGCGACACAAGGAAATTCAGGTTGTGGTCCCGTATTACCATGAAGTCCTTTACAGTGAAGGTCTTCTCCTCATGGATGTCGAACATTATCTCATCCATTGAAGGCACTGGCTGGAATGGATACATTGCCCGCAGTATTTTCTCCTTTTCCCCCTGGGGGATGTCGTAGATTTCAATTGCTTCACCAACAGGTCCTTTTGCCTCGTGGAGAGGGTAGCCCAGTTTTTCCTCAATGCCGATTTTTTTCGCAATGGTGCCGAAGTCTCCATTCCCCATGCTGCCCAGCCGCTGGTGAATCGCCATGTAGGCGTCGATTTTATCCATGATCTCGTCGTCGTGCATAATCATCATCCTTCTTTTTTGTGTTTTCCCTCTGCAAGTGGAAATTGGCCAGTATTCCCCTTGCTCATGCCGATATGTTAGCCGTTTTTTGCAAAAAAGCAAGTCTAAAATTGCAGATGTATATGAGTTAAAGATTTTTATATGAAAGTTAAATATATATTGAAACTTTCATATAAAAAATGAAAGGTTTCGCTGGCGTCAGCCGAATGGAAACATCACGTCCTGAAGCACGGCCAATGGCCGCGCAAATCCATGGATGCGAGGACTGGCCAATTGCATGAGAATAAATTTTGTCACAAGGCAATTGAAATAAACCGCATGGCAACTATGTTTAGGCACTTTGATTTTATTGGTTGAATAATCTTGAAGACAAACTGGAGAACGGAATGGAAAAGCTACGTGTGATGTCCATAATGGCGCATCAGGATGACTTTGAATTTGAGGCGGCTGGGCTTTTTGCCATGCTTCGCAAGCACTATGGCAACGATGTGGAGTTGAAGGTGCTTACCACCAGCAGGGGCGCCAGCGGCCACCACATATATGACACGGATGCCACGGCCCTGATGCGCGATGGCGAGGCCAGGGCCAGCGCCGCCTTGGTTGGCGCCGAATACGAAAACCTCAAGCAGCTGGATGGCTCGCATATCAACATGCAGGTTTTCTGCGACCGCAACATGCTGGGTGGATTGTGGAACGCTATACGCGCTTTCGCGCCCCATTACATCATTGCGCCCCCAGTGGCGGTGAATCCATTGGCGGGAATACACATTGACCATCAGCATACGGCGGAGGCAGTGCGCCTGGTGGCATATCAGCTGGGCGTGCCAAATGCATATCCTACCATGAACGCCCCGCGTGTCACCCGCTTCAAGCCGCCTGTGGTGCTGGTGAATATCGATGGCTACGCCCAGGATGTAATATGGCATTTCCGCGTTTGCGTGGATGAGGTCAAGGAGACCAAGATAAAAATGCTGCGCTGCCACAGGTCCCAGGTCGAGGAATGGCTTCCATTTGTGAACAACCTGGATATGGAGAATCCGCCCAAATGGGATTCAGCCGCATGGGTGGCGCAGACCGAGGAAAGGCACAGGCGCCGCAATCTGCTTTGCGGCTTTGAAGACAGGCGCTGGTTCGAGTATTTCGCGGTGACTGGCTGGGGCGCAGGCAGCTGGAAAGACCAGAATGTGCTGGACAAGGTACAGGAGGACTTCCCCTTCTTCGAAAAGAAAAGCGAGTAAATCAACCTGAATGCGGCCTAACAACAACCGCATGGAGACATCGCGTCCTGATGCGCGGCCAATTGTTCTGCGCGGTTCCGCGCAGACAGGCGCTTGCATGACAACAACCGCATGGAGACATCGCGTCCTGATGCGCGGCCAATGGCCGCGCAGGCAGGCTTGCATAACAACAACCGTTAAAAAATCAGAAAGGGATATGCCAGATGCAATGACAAGACATGAGTTGGCAGTGCGAATTGCCAAGGAAATGAATATGACACAGAACCAGGTGGCGGATATAATCCAGCTAAGCCTGGATTTCATCGTGCAGGAATTGGGCAAGGGCCGCAGTGTGGAGTTCCGCAATTTCGGCACGTTTCAACCTATGGTGCGGAAGAATCGCTCCAGGAACGGCGAAGATCGTGGCAGCAGTGTGGTGCCTCGTTTCAAGCCAGGCAAGGTGATGAAGGAACACCTTGCAAAACTGGAGCCTTCCGCCGTCGAGAAATGATTTTTAGGAGATAAGGTATTATGGCTGTTACAGAACCTCTGCCAGGCACCTCGGATTTATGGGAGCCTGAACTTTTTGACTGGAATGAACTGGAAAACACTGCGCGTGACGTTTTCCACAGATATGGATATTGCGAGGTGCGCACGCCAATTTTCGAGAGGACGGACGTGTTTGTCCACAATCTTGGTGAAAGTTCTGACGTTGTGCAGAAGGAAATGTACACATTTGAGGACAGGGGAGGGCGCAGCCTGACACTGCGTCCCGAGGGCACCGCCGCCGTTATACGCGCCATCGCCAACAAGGGAATTGAGCAGGGCGAGGAAGTGCGCACGTTCTACATGGGACCCATGTTCCGCGGCGAGAGGCCAGCCGCAGGCAGGCGCCGCCAGTTCCACCAGATTGGCGTGGAGGCCGTCGGCAGCAATTCCCCGTGGATGGATGCTGAGTGCATCGCCATGCTGTGGTCCTTCCTGGAAAAGGTGGGCGCAAGCGGGGGAAAACTGCTGCTGAACAGCCGCGGCCTTCCTCAGGACAGGCCAATCATCTCACAGGCATTGACAGAGTATTTCACACCGCACATCTCCTGCATGTGCGAGGATTGCCAAAGACGCCTGACAACAAACGTGAGCCGCATTCTTGACTGCAAGAACCCAGCCTGCCAGGAAATCATCAATGGCGCCCCGCACATTTCGGAGATGTTCTGCGAGGAAAGCAAGTTGTACTTCAGCCGTGTCTGCCAGGCATTGGACAAACTGGGCGTCCCATACGAAATCGCGCCCAGGCTGGTCCGCGGGCTGGACTACTACATACACACCGTGTTTGAAATCACGCATCCAGGACTGGGCGGGCAGGACGCAATCGCTGGCGGCGGGCGCTATCGCATCACGCCTCCTGGAATGAAGGCGGCTGTGGAAGGCATTGGCTTTGCCGCTGGCATGGAACGCATTCTCATGGCACGCGCCAGCAGAGGCGTCGCCGCACAGGGCAGCACCGATATGGATGTGGTGGTGCTTTGCCTTGGCGAGGCAGCCGTGCCGCAGGGGCTTGCACTGGGTGAGAAACTCCGCCGTGAAATGGCAGGACTTCGCATAAAAGTTGATTTCAGCGCCCGCAGCCTCAAGGCTCAGATGCGTACAGCAAACAAGTACAACAGCCGCATCGCCCTCA
>JAFYGL010000267.1 GCA_017543165.1 Victivallales bacterium
ATGTTGTCTGGATGCAGAGTACGGCCTGTGCCGCCACCTGACGCCACTGAGAAGTACTTCTTGCCGCGCTCGACGCATTCCTTCTTGTATGTGCCAGCGACTGGGTGCTGGAAACGTGTCGGGTTGGTGGAGTTGCCTGTGATTGACACGTCAACCTTCTCTTTCCACATGATTGCGACGCCTTCGCGCACATCATCCGCGCCATAGCAGCGAACAGCGGCCTTTGGGCCGTCGCTGAACGGAGTTTCCTTGACGATGCGGAGTTTGCCAGTGCTGTAGTTGAATTTGGTTTCAACGTAGGTGAAGCCATTGATACGGCTGATGATGTATGCCGCGTTCTTGCCCAAACCGTTCAGACAGACCTTAAGAGGCTCCTTGCGGACCTTGTTGGCCTTCTTTGCGATGCCGATTGCACCTTCCGCCGCGGCGAATGATTCGTGGCCTGCCAGGAAGCAGAAGCACTTCGTTTCCTCACGGAGCAGCATTGCGCCCAGATTGCCATGGCCAAGTCCCACCTTGCGGTCGTCTGCGACGGAGCCTGGGATGCAGAATGCCTGAAGCCCCTCGCCGATTGCCTCGGCTGCGTCAGCGGCCTTGCGGCAGCCCTTCTTGATGGCGATTGCGGCGCCTACCGTGTATGCCCACTTTGCATTCTCGAAGCATATCTTCTGGATGCCTTCGGTGATTTCGTAGGGGTTGAAGCCCTTTGCCTGCAGATTTCCAGGCATTCCTCGATGGAGTTGATGCCATATTTCTTAAGGACAGCCAGAATCTGTGGCTCGCGGCGTTCGTATGATTCAAACAGTGCCATTGTATTTTCTCCTTATGCCTTGCGTGGATCAATGCTCTTGACTGCGCCATCTTCAGCAGTGGTGCGGCCATACCTACCTGTTGCCTTCTCGAGCGCCTCGTTGGCGTCCATTCCAGCCTTGATGTTCTCCATCATCACGCCCAGTTTGACGTACTCGTAGCCGATGATTTCATTGTTCTTGTCCAGGAAGATCTGCTTCACATAGCCTTCTGCCATTTCCAGATAGCGTGCGCCCTTCTCCTGTGTGCCGTACATTGTGCCCACCTGGGAGCGCAGTCCCTTGCCAAGGTCCTCAAGGCCTGCGCCGATGGCGAGGCCGTTTTCGGAGAAGGCGGATTGTGTGCGCCCGTAGGCGATCTGGAGGAACAGCTCTCTCATTGCGGTGTTGATTGCATCGCAGACCAGGTCGGTGTTAAGCGCCTCCAGGATGGTCTTTCCTGGAAGGATTTCAGCGGCCATTGCCGCGGAGTGTGTCATTCCGCTGCATCCCAGTGTTTCCACAAGGGCCTCTTTGATTACGCCGTTCTTCACGTTCAAGGTCAATTTGCAGGCGCCCTGCTGGGGTGCGCACCAGCCCACTCCGTGAGTGAAGCCTGAAATGTCCTTGATTTCCTTTGCAGTTGTCCACTTGCCTTCCTGCGGAATCGGGGCGGCGCCGTGTTTGCAGCCCTGAGCCACGCAGCACATTTGCTCTACTTCGTGTGTGTTCATCAAGTTTTTCCTAGTTATTTGTATTGTCCCACGCCTGGACACAGCCAGGCGACTTCATAAAACGCGGAAATATAATTCCCTACTTCTCCTTTTCCATACTGGACGGCATTTTTTTATGCGCAAGTCACTCCCCGCCTATGAGCTTGGACAGGAATGAGCCGATCTCCCATTTCGCCTCTTTGCGTGGTCCCTTCAACTGCGCGAAGAACGAGCCAGTCAGTGGTCTGAAAATAAGGGAAAGGATATTTATCTTATGCAAAAGCCTGCTATCGACAGTGAAGTCCACATAATCCTGGTCCCACAGGTACTGTCCATGTCCCTGCAAAGTCAGCAGTGTTCCGTCCGTCTTGAATTCATTCACCATCAGGCGTGTTCCCAGGAAGGTCACGCTTGCCTCGGCATTGCTGATTTTTCCAAGATTGGACGTCTTTCCATTGCGGAAGATGTTGCCATTGGTAAAATCAAGTGCCTTCCCCAATGCGTTCAGGCCAGGCACGCGCCATATATCGGATTCGGTGAGTGAAATATGGCCGACGCCGTCCAGCTGGCGCGGCACATTGCCCCATCCCAGATGATACCGCAATGCGCAGTTAGCTGAAATGACGCCTGGGTAGGTGGCTTTGTCATCCTGGGTGGCAGTCTGCAGTATGCGTTCCAGGGACATGCTCTCGCATTTACCGATGAAATCGCCGCACTGCTGGTTCCTGTCGTATGAGAAGCCGCCCGAGAATTTTCCATTCATCATTTTTGAAGTGCCGACGCTGATGCGCACGACGTTGTTCTTGTATGACCAGTCTCCCTCTATGTCCTCAGCAGTGACATGCATCACAGACAGGCTGTTGGATTTGACTTTGCCTTCGAGTTCCACCTGGTATGGTTTTACCAGATTGCAGCTTCCCTCGCAATCCAGCACTGTCTTGCTTCCTATTTCGAACGGAGGCAGCGCCTCTTCCAATTCGGGGGCAAGGCTTACAAGCAGATCTCTCAGCTTCAATGTTCCATTGCAGCGTTCCTGGAAGCTGCAATGAGGCACGCCGCCAGTGGATATCTGGCAGGCCCCCGTCATTTCCATCTGGTCCAAATCCATTTTGATTTCAGGAAGCAGCACCTCCTCTGGCAGATTCATCTCCAATTTCACGGTGGCGGAGCGGATTTTCTCCTTTTCCCAGATGAAATTCTTGGCTTCAATGGTGCCATTGCGCAATTCCAGCCCCCAGCTTATTGAGGCATCGTCCGAGAAATAGCGCAGACTAGGAATGCTCACCTTCGGAAAGTCAAGCGCTCCCCATTTCACGTCCTCCCAGACCTTGGAATAGATTTTTCTCCCCATGGTTGAAAAGATGAAGTTTTCCGCCAGCCTGGGGTCGCCATGCACAAGCAGGTCGCTTATGTCAATGGCAAAAGGCACCAGGTTTATGCCCAGGTTCAAATACACTTTCTCGCCATTTACCAAGGTGGCGCTTATGTCTTTGAAGGAAAGCTTCTTGGCGTTCATCTCGAATTTAGCCCCGCCTTCCTTGCAGATCAGCGTGCCATAGCCACAGCCTTCCTGCGCCTTGATGTCGCATGACACAGACCAGTTTCCATTGGCTGGCACCTTTATTTCAGCATCGCACAAATAAGGCAAAGTGCTGCATCTGAACGGCTCGCAGTACTCTTCCAAGTCAGGTTCAAACCCCTTGACGCAGTACTTGTGCAGGCGGTCCAGGAATGCGCTGCAACGTCCTGTGCAGAGGATGCTGCCGTTTTCAAGTTCCTGTTTGAAACTGCCTTTCCATGCAAGGATATCCGCGGCCATGCCATGTTCTGTCACGCCAAGCGAAACGCCATGGGAGACCTGGATTGTCTTCTTCTCGATGGAATCAAGCACATTGAGTTCGGCATTGACGGAACCAGCCACATCAGAATTTCCCTTAAGCGAGAATGTCCCGTTCTTGATTGAAAGCCTGCCTTCCCTGTATTCCATAGGGAGGCACAATTCGTCTATAGTCCATGTCGCCAATTCGAATCGTGGATGAAGCAGCTGGCACTTCAGCGAAAGTTTTTCTGGCTCCATACTGGAATTCTCCATGCTCAAGGAGATTTTCGTGCTTTCATCCAGGTTGCTCCTTAAGGCTGCCGGCAGGGAAACGCCCATTGTATCCAGTTTCTTTCCGATGGAGACACTGCCGTTCACGGAACAAGTCAGGGTGCCGTCGGCGATATTGTAACATGCCTTGCCCGAAAGATTTTCGCTTCCATCGGACGACAGCTTCAGATTGACTTCCTCGAAGTCCAGCATGTTCTTTTCATAGCGCAGGCGAAAACCGCTTCCTGACACATCTATCCTGCCAAGATACGCCTCTTCAATCTGGCATTCCGCCGAGAAGTTGATTGCAGCAAGTTCAGGCTTGCAGAACGGCATGTCCAACTTCAGGGCGAGCGGCCTTCTCACAAAAAAGAACTTGCCCATGGACTGCGAGTCCAGGCCTGCCAGGTGCATTGCAGTGGATGGCAGGATCGTGGCACTTGCCTTGCATGACACCTGCTGCCTTTTCAGGTCGTAGTGCAATTCGCCACGCAGCATTTCATTGCGCCCCAGGAGCCAAAGCAGTTTCTCCACATCAAAAACATTGTCTTCAAACCTGAAGTTCCCGTGCAACTTTGAGATGAATATGCCTGAAATCTCCGAGTTGGCAAGAGAAAAACTGCCTGACAACTTGCTGTTTTCCGGCTTGTCCAAATCCGTCTTGACAGACAGATCCAGGAAGCAGTCGTTGTATCCGAAGTCAGCGGACATGACATTCTTCAATATGTTCTCCAACGCGGGGCTGGGCTCGCCGCCATCGCTGGCCGGCATGATGGAGGCAAGTTTGTCAAAGGAGGAAAAGTCCTTGAACCCCTTTATGCGCCCGTTCAATGTCATGCGTATGCCATTCCACACGGCATAGACACTGCCCTCTATGGTGTCGTCCAAAGTCGTCTGCAATGAAATGCGGATTTTTTCCACTTTGACCTCGTCCTTCACCGCAGCAAGCCCCTTGCAATCCAGCGTGCCGTTTTCAATCAACACATATTTTGGCTTGACACGAAGGCAAAGCAAGTCCAGCAATTCCAGACGGACCTGCATCCTCGGGATGCTTGCGTCTAAATGGACATTGTCACTGCTGTCAACCAGCCTTACGCCGTATGCCACCAGGCCTTTCCAAACGCCAACCCTTATGCCGTCAATGGTGCAGTGCCCGATCTTCGTCTTGATTTTCTCCTCGGCATAATTCACTGCCGAGCCTGGAAGACCGACAGTCTCAAAATACAAATCAACGAGAACCAGAAAGCAAAGGACAAACAGAACGCCGCGGCTGAAAACACCCTTGAACAACTTGCCCGCTATCCTGCAGAGATTTTTTAACAGTTTTTTCATTAGATGTTACCTGGGAAACGACAATCCAGTGGAAAATGCATCAAAAAAAATGCCCTGTCTCATGAGAAATGGAACAGGGCATCTGAAATTGGTGGGCTCAGCTGGGCTCGAACCAGCGACCGGACGATTATGAGTCGTCAGCTCTAACCGACTGAGCTATGAGCCCGATTCAATGGCCGTTAATATACGCAACAAGCACCCCATGTCAAACTACCAAGTCCCATTTTTCCATTTTTTGACTTTGGACAGTGGACAGTGGACTGTGGACTGTGGA
>JAFYGL010000268.1 GCA_017543165.1 Victivallales bacterium
GCCTGTGCTTTCGTGGCTTCAGGTGCGGCGGCCTGCTTTGGCACAATTTCTCCTTTCACAAGAAGGAATCCGTATGTCATTCCAGGCACTGCGTTCCAGGCTTCGCCAGAGGCATATTCGCCAGTAAGCGGTCCTATAATTGCCTTGAGATGCGTGCCTTTGGGTGCCAAGAGGCGTTTTTCGCCGCCTGTGCGTGCAATCAGGAAAATCAGGTCGTTTCCTGCCCAGATTGGATCCTCGCGTCCTTCGGAGTAGCGCTTTATGCCTGCGCGTGTGAAAATGTCGTCCATGACTGGCAGCGGCAAATCTGGCAGTGTGGAGAAATAGTGCGTGGCATTGCCGATTTTCTTGCAGACCAGCACGGGCTTGTTATCCGCGTCCTTGTACAGGACCTGGTCATAGCCTCCCTGCGGATAGAAATGCGGCCCTCTGGAGAAGGAACTTCTGTAGAGCTTATCGCCGTAGCGCAGCGTGTCGCGGCCAAATTTCTTTTCCATGGAGAAGTTCATGCCAAGGAAGTCGCCGTTGAAGGCAGGATTCGGCCCAGGTTTGTCTGGATAGTCAGGACCAGCGGCGTATAGCCACAGGACGCTTGCCTTCTCCCGTTCGAAGCGTTCCATGAGCAGGCGCCTCTGCTCCGCGCCCAGGACTATCGTGGGCAGCATCACATACAGCTTGTGTGGCGGCAGGAAGCCTGGGCGCATCATGTCCTGGATGACTGGCACGCTGTACGCCACTGCCAGTTTGTTGATGTGGATGAACATTCCAGGGTAGGCCGCCTCCATTGCGCTGCCTTGCATCTTTGACGCCGAGTAGTAGATGCTGTCCCTGTCTCCGACTACTGCCACATCGTTCTGTATGAAGCCCTGCACTGGCGGCAGGCTTTCATAGACCTGCTTCTGGTTGCGAATGACATCCAGCACGGGCTTCTCGTAGAAGGAGCCGCGTGGATGGTCGAGCCAGTATGGTGAATGGCCTGTCACCGTGCCAAGGGCGAATTCCCTGTTGAAGTTGCCAATGGTCTCCACATTTGTGGAAACGCGACCAGTATAGAGGTCAAAGCCCCAGGTTTCGTGTGGACCATACGAATTGCGTTCGTCGTTCTCCATGAAGCAGAGCACCTTGTTCAGGGAGTTTGTGGTGAAAGGCTGCATGAAGCCGCCTGGCATTCCCGCCTTCTTGTAGGTGTAGCGGGCTGGTGCCCTGAGGAAATCCACGTAAGGTGATTCGGACACCTGGTAGAATTCGTTGTGGCCGTGGTGCTGCTGCGTCCTGACGGAGTTTTCCGCCAGTTCGATAAGATAGCCGTAGTATGCGCCGCAGAGCCATTTACCCTCGGTTTCCTGCTTGATGAATTTGCAGAAATGGATTATTGCCTCCGCCAGCGCCCTGTTGCGGAAAAGATACCAGTCTATGATGCGCATGTCTGTGTCTGGATTCAGGATTACGCCTTCCTTCTCCTTCAGAGCGTCCTTGAGGTACGGCTGTGTTGCAGTTTCGAAAGTCACATCTGGCTGTTTCCATGCCTTCTGGAGCGCCTCGTTTGTCTTGTACTTTTCGCGCAGCATATTGCGGAATGTGTCATTGTCGCCTTTGCTGTAGCCGTACATGGTGTGTTTTACATTGTGGTCCTGGATTCCCCAGAACCATTCGCCGTTTCGGCTTTCGCCCACATTGGCGCCCCATATCCTGCTGCACCATGGCTGCGTCTTGATGTAGTCCAGGAGCGCCTTGACCGCCTTGTCCGAATCCGCAAGCCATTTCTTGGAGCCAAGTGCCTGCTCGTTTTCGTATGGAAGGCGAGGCACTCCGCTTTCGGTCTTTGACACATGGTCGGGATTTGCCTTCAGCCACCAGTTAGGCATGTAGTAGCGTATGTCCAGCATGAAGATTGCATCTGGAAATACATTCAGCAGTGAGCATACCCTTGCATCCAGTTCCGAGAAGTCAAAAGTATTCTCGTCCTTCCAGAAATCGACAAACGGGATTGTGATGCGGAAGTTGTTGTATTTCGCTTCCATGGGCGGCCTCAGGCGCCTTCCGCTTTCGCTGGTCTGGTAGAAACTGGGATAATGAAGCTTGCCTCGGAATTTCAGCATGGGGCGTATGCCGATGTTTACGAATTCCGCCTTCTGCAAGCCCAGGTTCTGGGAGTTTTCCGCCTTGACTTCTGCCAGAAGGGGATTTCCCTTGATTGAGAAGTAGTCGTCATCAAGATACAACTTGGCATCGGACTTGAATGAGGGCGGCACAGAATACAGTATAGTTATGGTTGAGCCTTCCTCGAAGTCCCCCATGACCTGGGCAAGTATGTTCATCTTCTCGGACTTGCTGTCAGGGAACACGCGCTTCAGCGTCATGCTGTCAATCTTCATGGGCGCGTCCTTGAGCACCTTGGCAACGATTTTGCCAGGCTTGATTTCGATTGCCTCAAGTTCGCCCATGGGCCCTGCATACCTGAAGCCAATTCCATTGTGCCATGGCTGCGTGACTGCAGGGTCTCCGTACAGGTAGCTTTGCCCC
>JAFYGL010000269.1 GCA_017543165.1 Victivallales bacterium
GGTTGAATGGCACGTCCCAGCCAGCGACGCCGATGTTGTGGCTTCCGAGGTAAACGCCGTTGAGCCATACCCAGGCGCCTTCATCTACTGCGCCGAACGCAAGTTCGATGGAGGTGAAATCCATTTTGGGAGGCATCTTGAATTTGATGCGGTACCAGGCGAAGCCGTCATAGTCAGGCAGGCATTGGTTTTCCCAGTGCCCGACTTTGATTTTCTGCCAGTCGTCATCCTTGAAGTCCTTTTCAAACCAGCCCTTCACGTGCCCGGAAATGTCTGGGTCCGTCTTGATTTTCCAGTTGTCCGCAGGTATTTCGAATTTCTTTGCGACGACCACATCGTGGTCCCAGTCCTTGTCGTCACGGAGCAGGGTTGTTTGGCGATGGAAAGGCCATGAGGCCTTCAATGCGATTTGCCGTACCTGGTTGTCCGTGTCCGTCCTGGCGATGCTGTCCATTAGCTTGATGATGTTTGCGTCATTTGAGGCAAGGCCATTGAGTGCGGAGACTGCGGTGAGGCGCACCTGGCTGTCCTTGTCTTTTGTGGCATTGACCAGAACTTCCTTGTAGTTTCCCAATTTGTTCAGGGCAATGGTATAAACGGCATAGCGCCGAATCTCCGCGTCCTGGTCATTCAAATACTTTTGCGCTGTGGCAGGATTCTTGGCGATGGCGCTCCTGAATGCCTGGTGCTTGGAGACAAGGTTGTCACCCGCTGACATCACGGCGCCAGCCAGCAGCAAGCCTGCCATAAAAGACAATCTCTTCATTGTTGCTCCCTTTGTTGATTTGACCATGTCATGACTTGAAAATAAAAATCTTGGGCAATTTAACTTGCTTAATTATATTTTCAACTTGAATACGCCACGCAATGCGCCACATTATGGCTCCATTGGAAAAATGGTTCACAAATAACGTACGGTGTGTGCATGGACATGACATTCAGGCTTTTGAAAAAGGATGAACTGCAACTGATACGCCAGGTGGCGGACATCGTGTGGCCGGTCACATTCGCGCCAATCCTGTCAAAGGAGCAAATCGCATATATGATGGAAATGATGTATGCTCCCGAAGTCATGGAAAAGGAATATGACGAGGGCATTCAATTCCGCTGCGTCATGGATGGGGAAAGGCCTGTCGGCTACATTGTCATGGGGCCATGCCATGAGGCGGAACGCACAATGAAACTGCACAAGTGCTACCTGCTTCCCGAATATCAGGGGCAGGGCATTGGCACTGCCATGCTGAAGGAGGCAAAGAGCATAGCGGCGCAGCAGGGATATGCCCGCCTGAGGCTGAACGTGAACCGCAACAACGCCAAGGCAATCAAGGCATATCTCAGAAATGGCTTCCAGACGATTGCCACGGTGGACAACCCTATCGGCAATGGCTTCTATATGAATGACTATGTCATGGAAGTCAGCCTTTAATGTCTGAATACAAGCTGGAAGGCATCACGGTAGTGGTGCACTTCCGACAGTTTGTCTCCGTCGAATATCACCTCTACTATATCGCAGCGTGTATCCACGCCCTTCAGCCCGCATAGCCTTATGTAGCGCAATGCCGCCTTGGTGATTCTCGCTTGCTTTTCCCGTGTGACCGCCGTCTCAGGCGCAAACAGTGAGCGGTGGCGTGTCTTGACTTCTATAAAGCAAAGCAGGCCGCCTTCCCTGAAAATCAAGTCTATCTCCCCTCCATTGCAGCGGAAATTGCGCGTCAGGTATTCCATTCCGCTGCGCTCAAGGACCGTTTTGGCAATTTGCTCTCCCTTGGTGCCGAATCTAAGGTGCCTGGCAGGAAACAGACGCTTCCTTATGCGCTGGATAAGTGTCTTAAATCTCTCTAATATCATTGTTGCTTGAACAAGGTTATTGCTTGGGACTTATGGGACTTATGGGACTCATGGGACTTATGGGACTTATGGGACAGGAGTAAATCGCCATTTTTAGTCCCATAAGTCCCATAAGTCCCATAAGTCCCATAAGTCCCATAAGTCCCATAAGTCCCATAGGTCCCATAAGTCCCAGAAGTCCCATAAGTCCCATAAGTCCCATAGGTCCCATAGGTCCCATAAAAGCCCGTTCTTTGAAAATGCACGGTATTTATTTGTATTTTATGAATAATATAATATGGTATAACGAATTGAAAAGATAGTTATATCTACATTCTTAAAACATTATACAATGATAAGGAGAGAAGTGAAAATGAAAATGAAATGCTTTTTTGCAATTTGGTTTTTGGCGATGTGTGCAATGTCAGGTGAAATCAGGGTTCAATTGATGCCGGAGGAGGCCAGGCATCTAGGGGCATGCTGGATTATTCAAGGGAGACAATGCAAGTCAAATGAAAGCCAGATTGTGCCTGCTGGCAGTTATGAAGTCAGCTTTACATCAATTCCAGGCTGGAAGACGCCTGTGCCCTGGCAAGTGGAAGTGGCTGAGAATGGCACCAGCATCATATCCGCCTCGTATGCGAAGACATTGCCAGACGACACGCAGCTGTGGCGGGGCATAGACGTGTATTGCGGCGAGAGGCATGTCAGGCGGCTTGTAATCGTTGCAAAGGAAACTGGCAATGACGGATATGACTACAATGAGGAGGTCACCGCAACAAGAATCAACCAGGCGGACGCCTGGCTGCAGCGGGGCGAGAGAAAACTGGAATGGGACGAGTGCCGCCTGGCGCCTGCAAGTCATTGGAATCTATTCGTCAGCAATCCAGGGGGTGACGAGCAAGTCACCTTGAAATGGAACCTGTGGCATGTTGAAACAGATACCTCCGTCATACTTGAAAAGGACGGGGAGCCGCTTTGCAACATGTCTGAAACCACGTCTTTTGCGCCTGGGCAGACTGGCCTTCTGGAATACAGGATCATATTGAGACAGGAGAATTTGCGTGCCAGGGAGTATATGCTGTCGTCGGGCTGGAATGCGATTGGGCTTGACATGAAGCCAGGCGTGCAGTCCATGGAGAGGCTTTCTGCGTTCAAGATATTCATGCTGGATGAGACAAGCCGCGTCTGGGTGCCATACGAACCTTCCCTTAGAAGCCGTGGCGCATGGATTTTCACGCCAAGGGCGACTGCGCTGTACCTGATAGGGCAGGCATGCCCTCCTGTGCCAAGAACACCTGGCTGGTCATTCACCTGTGTTTCCGAGAGGTGCATCCGTCCAGCATGGATTTGGAATAACGGCAAGTATGAACAGGTGGATGAACTCCTGCCAGGAAACGCATACTGGGAATATGTGCCTTGACTGTTACTATCCAGTCCCCCCAATTAGGCATGTTCATTTTTTATCCACAGATTTCCACAGATTATCACTGATTAATTTTTTTGTGATTTGGGCTCGTTTCCTAGATCAAATCAGTGATAATCTGTGGAAATCTGTGGATAAATTAAAATATTCAGACCTTAAAGGTGAGTACTGGATAGTTATCCTTATATCAGCGTTTTCGCGCATTTCAAGCCGTCGGCTATGGCACGCACCACCAGCGAGGGACCTGTGGCTGCATCACCTGCGATGAGGACATTGTCCTGGTCTGGCAGGCCCAGGCTTGCCAGCACATCCTCTCTTTTACGCTTAAGGAAGCCCATGGCCAGTACAACCAAATCGCAGTCAATAACATGGGCAGGGCCTGCTGGAGCGAATTTGGCTGGTCGTCCATTGGTGTCATAGTCCCAATTTACGGGGACGACTTCCGCACCAGTTACATGGCCGTCCTCTCCTACGAGGCGCAGTGTGTTCAGGGACCAGAAGCGCTCCAGCCCTTCCTCCACTGATGACGCCCCGCGCAACTTGTAGGGCCACATTGGCCATGGCGTGTGGGCGGAGCGCTCAATTGGCGGTCGGGGCATCAAGTCAATGGACATTACCAATGTGGCGCCTTGTCGTATTGCAGTGCCACCGCAGTCATTGCCCGTGTCGCCTCCACCTATGATGAGCACCTTCTTTCCTGCGCAGGAAATTGGAAGAGTTTCCGTTTCGCCTGTATTCATGCGGTTTTGCCCGCCCAGCAGTTCCAGCGCCTGGTAAATGCCCTCCAGTTCGCGGCCAGGCACCTTGAGGTCACGGGGCACAGGAGTTCCATTGGCGATAATTACGGCGTCGTTGTGTTTCAGCAGATGGCTGCCGAAGAAATCCTTGCCTACATCCGTGTCGCCCTGGAATACAATGCCAGCGGCCTCCAGCAGCGTCCAGCGGCGGTCTATGATGCGCTTGTCAAGCTTGAAGCATGGTATTCCATACCGCAGAAGACCGCCAGGCTTTGCATTGCGGTCGTAAATTGTCACTTTCCAGCCAGCATTGTTGAGGCTGACAGCCGCCGCCAGCCCTGCTGGCCCCGCGCCGATGATAGCTGCCTTCCTGCCATTGCGTGAGTCGGGAACTGGAACTTCAACCCAGCCTTGTCCAAAGGCCGTTTCCACAATCTTTTTCTCTATCTGGCGCACATTGGTGGCGCCAAATGCCTCTCCCTCCAGGCAGCACGCGGCCTCGCATAGGGCAGGGCATACGCGGCTGGTGAACTCTGGGAACGGACTGGTCTCGGCGAGACGCAACCATGCTTCTTGCCAATTGCCCTGCATCACCGCGCGGTTGATGTCTGGAATCGCATTCTGCAATGGGCATCCCATGGCATGGCAGAAGGGGAGGCCGCAGTTCTGGCAGCGTGACGCCAATTTGCCAGCCACACCTGCCTCCAGCTGAACTTCCACCTCGCGGTAGTCTCCAATACGCTCGGCAACTGGCCGATAGACATGCTCCAGACGCTCAGTTTCAAAAAATGTCCTGCTCATGCCTGTGCCCTCCTGACAATCTTCCTGTATTCCACGGGCAACACGCATACGAAGCGTCCCCGCCAGTCATTCCAGTTTTGAAGTATTCTGCCTGCCTTCTGGCTTCCAGTGGCCTCATGGTGCATTTCCAGCAGTCGCAGCAGTTCCTTTTCCTCGTCGGAGCCTGCTCGTATGGATTCCAGGTCCACCGTGTCCAGATTACAGCGCAGGTCGAAGTCGCCGTCCTCGTCCAGCACGTATGCGATGCCTCCCGTCATGCCAGCGGCGAAGTTGACGCCTGTCTTGCCCAGTACTGCGATGCGTCCTCCTGTCATGTATTCGCAACCATGGTCGCCAATGCCTTCGACAACTGCATTGAAGCCGCTGTTTCTTATGGCGAAGCGTTCGCCAGCCTGTCCATTGATGTATATTTCACCAGAGGTTCCTCCATAGCCGATGACATTGCCTGCAATGACATTTTCCTCGGCCAGGCAAGCCGCATTCTTGTCCTGGACCACGATGATTTTGCCTCCAGACAGTCCCTTTCCCATGTAGTCGTTTGCCTCGCCTTCCAGGCGGAATGAGATTCCCCTGGCGAGAAATGCCCCGAAGCTCTGTCCTGCAATGCCATTGAAGTTGACCTTCCATGTATCGTCAGGCAGGCCTTCCTCGCCCTTTGCAAGCGCAACTTGGCTGGAGATAAATGCTCCAACAGAGCGGTCGGAGTTGCTTATGGCCAGGCTGATTTCCGCTGGGTTGTGGCTTTTGAAGGCCTTGCCCAGCATGGGTATGAGTTTTTCCACGTCCATGGTGGTTTGGGAATGCCTTTCTCCC
This sequence comes from Victivallales bacterium, assembly GCA_017543165.1. The sequence continues at coordinate 5,605 of JAFYGL010000269.1, forward strand.
TGCCAGCGCAATTCATCGCCATTCACACGGTGCAGCATGGCATTGAAATCAAGTTTTGCGGCTTTTCCAATTGCGAGTTCTGGATTGAGTTCCAGCAGTTCGGAATGCCCCACGGCCTCGTCCAGCGAGTGAAGTCCAAGCGAGGCAAGTATGCCGCGTGCCTCACGTGCAATAAAGCGCAGGTAGTTTATGATGTGCTCTGGCTTGCCCTTGAAATGCTTGCGTATTTCGGGATTCTGGGTGGTTATGCCAGCGGGGCATGTATTGTCCTGGCACTGGCGAAGCATCAGGCATCCCAGCGAAAGCAGCAGCGAAGTGGCAAAGCCGAATTCCTCCGCGCCAAGCAAAGCGGCAATGACCACATCGCGTCCCGTTCGCAACTGTCCATCCACCTGCAATTTTACTTTGCCTCGCAAGTTGTTCTTGACGAGAGTCTGCTGCGCTTCGGCAAGGCCGATTTCCCAGGGCATGCCTGTGTGCTTTATGGAACTCAACGGGGCGGCGCCCGTGCCGCCGTCATGCCCAGAAATAACCACTACGTCAGCCTGCGCTTTTGCAACGCCAGCGGCTACCGTGCCCACGCCGCTTTCAGAGACTAACTTCACGGAAATGCGGGCCTTTTCATTGGCGGCACGCAAGTCGTGTATAAGTTGCGCCAGATCCTCAATGGAATAGATGTCATGGTGGGGCGGCGGTGAAATGAGTGTGACATGGGGCGTGGAATGGCGCGTGCGTGCGATTTCCTCGTTGACCTTGTCTCCAGGCAGCCGCCCGCCTTCCCCAGGCTTTGCGCCTTGTGCCATCTTTATTTGCAGGTCCTTTGCGTGCGCCAGGTAGTTGATTGTGACGCCGAAGCGTCCCGATGCCACCTGCCTGATTGCGCTTGCGCGGCGCTCGCCCTTGGCATTTGGCAAATCACGCTCGGCTCCTTCGCCGCCTTCCCCAGAGTTGCTCATGCAGCCAAGACGGTTGAAGGCAACGGCTATGGCCTCATGTGCCTCTGGACTTAAGGCGCCAAGGCTCATCGCCCCTCCTACAAAGTGCCTTATTATGCTATCCTCTGATTCGACATCTTCCGCATTGATGGGCTGCTCTACCTTGCGGAAGCGCAGCAAATCCCTGAGGCGTATCGGTTGCCTTGGCTCGTTAAGCCCCTTGGAGAAGGCAAGATATTGCGCCTCGTCATTTTCGCGGACTGCATTGTGCAAGGCGCAGACCGACTGGGGCGTGACAAGATGCGGCTCGCCCTGTACGCGCCAGCGGTAGTTTCCTCCCAATGGCAGCAGCGTGCTGGCCTTGGCCGCCTCCACACGGGCGTGAACTTCCTCTGCAATCTCAGCCAGACCGATTCCGCCGACAGCGGAAGGCGTGCCTGGAAAATAACGCTGTATGAGTTCCTTGCCAAGACCAAGTGCCTCGAACATCTGGGCCGAACGATAGCTGCGCAAAGTGGCTATGCCCATCTTGGACATGCA
>JAFYGL010000270.1 GCA_017543165.1 Victivallales bacterium
GCACATGTTCTACGGAACCGGCTCCGCCGAACCGCTCTTCCTCCTCCGCAAGATGATCCTCTGCGTGGATTCCCAGGACCGCATCGCCGTCCTCAAGGAGCTCTTCCCCGCCATGAAGAACGACATCAAAGAGACGATGGCCGTGATGGATGGCATGCCTGTCACCGTGCGTCTGCTGGATCCCCCGCTGCATGAGTTCGTACCACACAGCGAAATCGGCCAGCACGAACTGGGCACCGCCCTGGGCATCAGCGACATCGAAGTCCAGAAGCGCATCGAGGCCCTGGCGGAAAACAACCCGATGATGGGCCACCGCGGCGTGCGCCTGTCCGTGACTTATCCCGAGGTGACTGAATTCCAGGTACGCGCCATCTTCGAGGCGGCTGCGGAACTCATCCACAGCGGCAAGAAGATCGTTCCTGAAATCATGGTTCCAATCACCTGCGAAGAGCGCGAGCTGGCATACGTCCGCGACATCGTGGTAAGTGTGCATGCGGAAGTGTCCCGCCGCTACGACCTGAAGAATTTCGAGTACAAGCTGGGCACGATGATTGAAATACCACGCGCGGCTCTCATGGCCGACAAGCTGGCAAACATCGCCGAATTCTTCTCATTCGGCACCAACGACCTAACACAGATGACATTCGGCTTCAGCCGCGATGACATCGGCAGCTTCATGCCAGACTACCTCAACAACCGCATCATCCCAGCCGACCCGTTCCAGACCATCGACCAGGAAGGCGTGGGCAGCCTCATCAACATAGCCGCAGAAAAGGGCCGCAGTGTTCGCAAGAACCTGAAACTCGGTATCTGCGGCGAACAGGGCGGCGATGCAGCCTCCGTGAAGTTCTGCTACGAAGCAGGCCTCACCTACGTCAGCTGCTCGCCATTCCGCGTGCCAGTGGCCCGCGTCGCAGCCTCCCAGGCCGCCATCAGCGCATCCCTGGCAAAGAAGGCTTGACCTCCGTTCTTGGGGAGGGAACAGGGCCGCACGGCCCTTTCCCCTCCCCAACCCCCACCTCTATCCCTTACTACGCGAATGGCATTTCGCCTGCGGCGAAATGCCATTCGCGGGTAATGTATAGAGTTGTGTTTTGTGTAGGATGAAAGAGAGTTGAATATTCTTTTAGTCCCTTAAGTCCCTTAAGTCCCTTAGGTCCCTTTAGTCCCTTAGGTCCCTTTGCTATGGAAACCAGCGCAGTATATGCATATCGTGCCCAGGCAACAATGAAGGATTATCCTGGTCGCAGCTGCGCATTGTTTTTTACGCCTGGTTGCAATTTCAGGTGCGGTTTCTGCCATAATTCAAGTCTGTTCAGCGTAGAGGGGAAATATACCTGGGACAAACTAGGGGACATCCTCGTCAAATTCAAGAAGCAGTGGATCAATGCCGCCACAATCACAGGCGGCGAACCTACAATCCACCCAGAATTGCCTGAAACCATCAAATTCTTCAAGAGCAAGGGCTTCCTGGTAAAACTGGACACCAATGGCTCTAATCCAGACATGCTGGAAACATGCCTGCCATTGGTGGACTACGTGGCAATGGACATCAAATGCGCATTCTCACGCTACCAGGAAATCGCTGGATACGGAAACGTGGACAACCTGAAACGCTCCGTGAAAATGATTATTGAGCAGGCCAGGGACTACGAATTCCGAACCACCGTAATTGAAATGTACCATGACGATGCGGATTTGGTAGAGTGCGCAAAATCCATCCTCGGCGCAAAACGCTATGTCCTGCAGCCCTTTGTCCCGCATGAGGAACTGCCCCTGGAGGAATTGCGCACCAAGCCGCGCACACGCCCCTCTTTCCTGCACCATGCGGCAGAGGTCATAGCCCCCTACGTGCCGAGTGTCAGCATACGCGGGGAATAATGTGGGCGCCGAGGCGGCGCCCACATGAAAATCGGCGCCCAGATACAAAACCAAGGAGATTTGTACAATGAAAAAAGCGATTGTCGGCGTATTTTTGTCTTTGATCATGGCGGTCAATGCCTGCACGGTCTGGGTACTGGCGCCAGATATAACCACCTCTGGCAAGTTCATCATACACAAGACGCGTGACAGGGGCATCTGGCGCAAGCTGCAGACAAAACTGCGCTGGTATCCAGACGAGACTGCTGGCAAACTGCGGCTGCTGGAGTTTGGCGACTGGATGTACATGAATGAAAAGGGAATGTTCATCTTCAATACAAACATCCGGAAAACCAAGGATATGGTCAAGGACATGGAGGGCATTTCCAGCACTATGCGGAATGTGGCCTCCCAATGCCCCGACATAGAATCGGCATTGAAGATGCTGAAGGACCTTGTTGAAAGCAAGGAGCACAATGTCAAGCCCACATTCTACATCATCAGCGACCACACGGGCGCTTACATGGTGGAAATCTCCACAAGCAAAATCTCATACAGGAAAGTTGAGAATGGCTTTGCCGTGCATACCAACCATTTCTTCTTCTACGACATGGCACCATTGTTCATCACAGAGGAAGGCGGCGTCAAATCCGCAATTCGCCTCCAGATAACCAACAGCAACCTGGCAAAGAAACTGCTCAAACAAGGCAAGCTCTCGGAAATGGATTCCCTGGAAACATCACGCTTCGTGATGCCAGACAAACAATATCCGGAAATGTCACCTTTCAGGACAAGCACCGTCTGCTGCGCAGACTATCTGCCAGACACGGAATACCCAGGAATACTGGGCACGCTGTTCCTCACGCCTGGTCCCTCACGCTACACGGCTGCAATTTCCGTGCCAATCAGCATCGGCAAAATACCTGCGCCATTGGAGGATGGCACCCTGGGCAAGCTGTCGTACCAGGTGAAGGAAAAGCTGCCGATGGACGAGGCCACATTGGATAAATTCCGCGCACTGGAGACACGCCTCCGCCAGGAATATGTGGCCTGCCAGGAAGAGGCCCGCAAACTGCTGAAGGAAAACAAGAC
>JAFYGL010000271.1 GCA_017543165.1 Victivallales bacterium
CGCACATGCTTGGCAAGGGCGATGTCCACCTCATCTGTCTCTGCCTGCCTGCTGCTGCCAGAGGACAATGCCAACGCCAGTTCCCCCTTCGCCACCACGCCGCACTCAAGCATATCGCTGGCCACATTCTCCACCATTCTACTGCAACGCAGTTTCTGCCTTTCATATCCAGATGCCCTGCCCCTTGCGACCACAGTACCTTCCACAAGCAATTCAGGAACGCCTTTTTCATTCCAGCGCAGCATTATGTCCCTGCCAGTCAAGGCACGCTGCTCGCCAGTAAACGCCAGCAGAAGTTCACCATTGTCTCCTCGCAATTCCAGTTTCACCTGTGCAACTGGGAAATCCATCACCTTGCGCTCCAACACCCTTACAGGCCGCAAAGTCAAGCCCCCCGTATTTGCATATCCAGGAAATGCGCCTGGCACCTTAACAAACATTTCCTGCCCATCGTATTTCAAAAAGAAGGATTTCAGCAATTCCTCCACCAAATCCATTTCATCCAGACTAGCGCCAGCCGCAACCAGACGGCACAGTTGCTGCGCCTGGCTGTCCTTGACGCATTCGCGGTATTTCGGATTGAGCTGCCTTGTGCCGCAAAGCCCTGGAAACAAGTCTATCCAGTCATACGCACCGACTGCACTCTGCTTGCTTTGCATTGCTGGAACCACTGGCGCCTTTACGCCCAACCACGCAAAGGGACATGCCACCCTATCCTCACCGCCAAGCATTTCAACCCAGTCATTCCAGGAGACTGGCACCCACTCCGCACGCTGTCTTGTACTTAATTCAATACGCCCCTGGCAGGCCTTGCTCTCAAGGCCCAGGCCCATTCCGCGCAATGCCTCCGCCAACTCCGTATGATTGCCCTGCCCTTCCTCCTGCACCTGAACCACACTGCGCCCAATCCCCCAGCCTGGACGCAATGCCACGTTCTCCTGCATGATCTGCAACTTCTCCACCAAACCTGCCAGGCAAACACAGGCTACAAATACCATCGCCAACAACAACTTCCTCATTTACCTTCCTCTTTCTTATCCACAGATTTCCACAGATTATCACAGAGAAAAACTGTGGACTGTGGTCCTGTACGCAGGCGTTTCGTCCGCGTTTATCCAAGACAACTCTTTCCACTACGCTCTGTTCCCCATGAGGGTAGGTATTTGGGAGCCGCGTTAGCGGCGATGGAAGCTAGCCGTGGGTGGAGCGAGCGCCACAGGCGCGAGCGAAACCCACGGATATGCCAAACAAAAGTTCAAGCCGCGTTAGCGGCGGCAGAAGGAAACGCCTTGCCATAATGATTCTTTCGCCGCTACGCGGCTCCATATTCTGGTGTGGGCGCATCCGTGGGTTTCGCTCGCGCCTGCGGCGCTCGCTCCACCCACGGCTAGCTTCCGTCGCCGCTAACGCGGCTCCCTATTTATCTGCCCTCATGAGGAACAGAGCCAAACAATAAAAATCTCTGCGCCTCTGCGCCTCTGCGTTAAAACTAGAGTGCCTCCAGTTCGAAGCCTTCCATCCTGAAGCGGCGGCATTTGCGGGCGAGCAGCATGTCCTCGCATGGGGCTGTCTGCCGCCAGCGGGAATTACGCAGCGTGATGTTGTCCAGCAATGTTTCCGTGGAGCCTTTGAGCACGCAGGGATTCGGGGATTCCATGTAGATGTTGTCAAACACAATGTCCCTTATGCCCTTCAGGCTGATGCCCTCCTCAACCTCGATGCGGATTGGATTGCCCTGCGCCTTGACGGAGGCGTTGCACACAGTGATGTTGCTCAGGTCCATCGCGCCATTGCAGCCCTTACGCAGGTAGTGCCTGGGATTGTTGGCGACGATGCCGTTGCCGGGGCAGTTCAGCACCAAGCCAGTCATGCGGCAGTTGCGTATGACGCCGTCGCTGGGGCAGCCGATGCGCATGCCCTGGCAGGCGCTGTCCAGCACGCAGTTCGAGATGGTGACATTCTCGCATACGCTGGGGGGCTGGCCATTGCGCGGCATTGCCCTCAGCACCAGGCAGTCGTCGGCAGTGCGTATGTGGCAGTCCGCCACGGTGACGTCGCGGCATGAATCGATGTCGATGCCGTCGTTGTTTATCATGCGCTGGTCACCCTCGATGCGTATGCCGCGTACAGACACTCTCTGGCATCCGCTGAGCCAGATTGTCCAGCACGGGGAATTCAAGTAAAGCGTGTCGGCCAGCAGCACGTCATTGCAGTTCACCAGATGCAGGAGGCGCGGCCTGGGCGTGGGCGGCTTTGCGAAGAACCTGCCGCCATAGCCCCTGCTGTTTTCATCGTAGAATCTCACGCCAGGGCATTCCAGGGTGCCAGCGCCAGTGATCGCGATGTTGTGTGCATTGACGCCCGCCACCAGCGTGCAGTTGCTCTTTTCAGGGGCAAGCCCGCCCAGTTCTTCTGGCCTGAAATCCACATAGTCGCGGTAGTCGGCGGAGCCAGTCATGCCGCAGCCGTTCTCCAGATGGAGCCTCACATTGCTCTTCATGAAGATGGTACGGGCCTCCGTGACCCGCGTCGCCACGGCCACGCAGCCGCCGCCCGCCTCCGACACCTGGTCTATCGCCTGCTGAACGAGGCGCCAGTCATTTTGCTCAATCGTTATGTTCATTGAAAATCACTTCTAGAATGCAGCATAGCAAATCAAGTATTCAAGTACGGTGAAACTCAATTCTCAAGACCACCGCGCCACGCATTGTTAACATCAAAGGGCTTTCCTTCTGCGACTTTTGCGTAAATGGCATCAACAGCGCTCCTGGTCTCCATTCCGACACCCTTCACATTGCCGCAATGTCCATCAGAATAGAGAAAGTTGCTGCTAGCGGAATGCACAGGCCACAACTGGCCCTGCGTAGTGGTGGATGATTGCCAATACATGGCATAGTATCCATACTGGAGATCCTTGGTGACGCAATCTGCGGTCAGTATCAGCACTGTAGGCAGGGTGACTTCCTGGCGTGTGTATGGCTTGCTCTTGCCCGGATCGGAGACATCGCCGCCACGACGCGCACCGCCAGGCCACACATAATTGTACCCATACGAGGGGAAGCTCCATGTCCAGCCATTATTGAGGCCAGTGGCAGACCATACGTATGACGGGTTCTGTTTACCAGAGGGGCATACAAACGACATACTGTTGCTTCCCATGTATGAATCACCGCCGCTTCCCAGCAGATTTGTCCAGTATTTGCTGGCCACATTGCCGTTGCCGCTTGGATAGCAAGCCACAGGGAAATAATCCGCATAGTCATTGCTGTACATATTGAAAGCAAGTCCCTGTTGTTTAAGGTTGCTGGTGCAGGAAATGGCGCGTGCCTTTTCCCTCGCCTTGCTCAATGCAGGCAGCAGCATTGCCGCCAGAATTGCAATGATCGCAATTACAACCAGCAATTCAATGAGCGTGAAAAAATGTCTTCTGTGATTTCTTGAAACTGACTTTTTCATAATCATTTCCTCTTCTTTGATGTGTTTTGTTTTACTCCCAAATCTCCATTTCACCTATGTCAATTCTTCCTTCTATGTTCTCAAGCCTGATGACAATTTCGCTTGCAGTGACTGGTTCAGGCAGCTTCATAACTTCCTCCGCCGCAAACGCCGCGGTATCCTGCTGGGGGAAGGCATATTCCAGCTTTCCTGCAAGAATCTTCGCCCTGGCATATTTGCCGCGGAGGAAAAGCTTGATGGCTCCTAATCGCACGGCTTTGTCAAACTTGACCGCAATATCCACCTGTTTCGCCTTGTTCCATGTGTCCGCCCAATCCCTCAATCTGCTTTTCTCCAGGGCGACACTTGCGCCTTTCACAGCGCGGCGACGGTCAGTCAGCCTCCCCTTGGCAAATGGAATCAGGCCGCTCTCATCCCCCGCATCAGGTGCTGGAGACAACAAGTAGCCACCATTCACATTGCCGCCAGGCAGTTCATGGAACACGAATTTCCGCCAGTATCCCGCATTGCCAGTGAGGCATGTCCCGTTTGGTTCGGGGCTCTGCCTGATGATATTTTCAGGCAGGCGGAAACGCCAGATCGGCTGTCCCGTGACCGCGCCGCAGGTGGCGGCGAACTCCCTGAAGAAATCCCTCCATTGCCTGTTACCTGCAAGTTTAACAGAGCATGGGCAGAATCCCAATGTAATGACCTTGCCCTTTCCGACTTTGTTTTCTATGACGGCGGGCGCACCGTCACTATATGTCGCCTTGACAATGGCCCCCTTTGCAGGGAACAGGCTATAGGCGGTGCTGCCGCTGAGAGGCAATGTGTGCTTGCCATACTTGATGTCTTTGATGCCAGAAACCTGTTTACGCGCGGCGATTCCAAGAAATGAAATATCGTTGTCGTCGCCTTCTGGTGTCTTCATAAATGCCTCGTGATTCAGCAAAAGCAATGTGCCGCCCGAGGCAACGTAGCCCCTTAATTCCTTCACCGTATTGCCGTCCACATACTTGTTTTCATTGCTGACGACAAATTTGTATGATGCCAGATTTTTCAAGGTAAGTTCGTTGATGAAATCATACCAGACTCCAGCCCCGAATGCCAGAAAACCATGAAGGTGCAAATCCCGTTGCGGTCTGCCTCGCAATGCCCACACTGGATATGCCTGCAATGAGGCGCTTGAGGAAAACAGTGCGCAATCCGCCCTCGGGAAGTTCAGCGACGGCATTTCAGACAGTGTTCTGCTCACATCACGTTCCACCTGAAAACGGTCTGGTGCTCCAAAATATTCGCTGTGGAGATACTTCACTCCTTCACGACGTCCACGAGTATCCAATAGGTAATATTGCAAGCCATTTGCGCCGCAGCGTATGGCGGCTGACAATTCGTCCAGCACTTCAGAAGGAGTGAAACTTGCGCCGTATTCCTCTATATGGGGGCAAGGCCAAAATGACTCTGCGCCAGTCAAATCCCGCATGTATTTGACGCAGAAGCCAAAACTGTCAATATTCGGATTCTGGGAGGGGTATAATTGCCTTGTGGCGATGTCAAAGGCGCCCGTCCAATCGGACATAGCATAGATTTGATTCTGGCCATCGATGGGGTCATCAGAAACGACCATCACGTCTGGATATTTGCTCTTTATGGTCTGATATACCTTGCGGTAGAAAGAAACCAGTTCCTCGTTCAGAAAGCGGCGGTATGCGATCAATGCCAGCGGGTCGCGCTCACTTTCATTTGGGATGCCGTATTTTCCATTTCCGAAACGTTCCTTGATTTTGCGGTCGATAGCCTTCACATCTGGATTGTCAGGTTTCTTTGCCGCATAGCGTATAAGATCCAGTTCCGTATGTTCACTGATTTCATCGCCTAATACGATAGCTGCCAGGCGCGGACGATACTGTTCCAAATCCTGGAGTATTTCCAGGTATCTTTTCTGCACTTCTGGCAGTACGAAAATCGTAAAGTTCTGCTCATCAGGCAAATCCGTATTCAAGACACGAGGCACCATCAAAATCTTCGGTGCACCAGGGCGGTTCCAGTATTTTTTGTTTTCCTTCAATCTTTTCAGCAGGACGGAGTTATAACATACCGCCCATTTGCAGTCACCGATTTCCTTTAGAATTGCATCGCCATCATAGCGCAAGCCATATTGCAGCGCAGAGAACATCACAGGCGAACTGGAGAAAGGCGGCAAGCCAATGTCCCAAAGCCAGCCATTGATGGGATACTTCCTGGGCTTGGCGTCGCTAAACAACTCACGGAACAGTGGGTTTTCCACCCTGCGGGTGATTGTCTTGGTCTTGTATTCGGGAACGAGGAGCGAATAAGCATTGCTGTATTCAAGTTTACCATTGGCATCAGCCACCTCCAATTTCAGTTTCGTTGCAATGCCGCCAGGGAAACGTGTGCTGAAATCAAAGTCAATGGGCATTTTTTCCCCAAGTTCCAATTGGAATTGCTTCAGATCCGCGCCATTCTTGTCCAAAAGACGTCCAGTCACCTTTCTGTTTTTCCTGTCATTTTGAGCATTGTACATTTTCAACTTGCCAGTGAAACCGCCAGACACCTGCGCCACGCGGAAGCCTGGCGCGGCACTCTCCGAGGCAAGGCGAATGGGGCGCATGCGGGTATGATGAGCAAAGCCGCCTTCACCTTGATTGACAGCAGTGTACTCGCCCTGCCCCGCCCTGCGTTCGCGTCCAAGGTTGAAGCGCCAAAGTTCCGCGCCATGAACAGGCGCCGCATTGATGTCCGCCATCGGGATTGCCGTCTCCACCACATAGCGGTCTTGCTGTACTATGCTTGCCGTCTTTATCGAACTATTGAAACTGATGTTGCCGTTATAGTCATCGTATATGACGCCATCGGCATTTACGATAAAATGGTAGGTGCGTTCCCTTGCAACACCAGTGGGGCTAAGGAAGATTTCCACACAGTCATCCTGCCAGATGTTCAAGTCCCGCTCCTCGGAATGGTGGTACACACGCTTCATCTTCTTCACATCAGGTTCCAGGCACTCGAATGCCGTATAGAGATAAGTCTTGTCATGCCCAATCCAGACCTGGGTTGCCGCATTCGGTGACTTGCCATCGGAGGTTCTCAATTCAAAACGCGTTGCGGAGGCGTATTCGCCAGGTGATATCACACCATCCAATTTTACAGGCGCAATGCAAGGTATGCATGGTTCATTTGAAATCTGGCCAATGCAGAATTGGGCTGCCATCATGCCCAGCAGCAAAAACAAATGTCGTCTCATTCTTTATTCCTCTTGATTAATGATTTTCACGCTTGGATGCTTGAGAAGCGAAAAGCCGATCTGCGGTGGTCTAACCTGGTTGAAGAAAAGATATTCCACTGCCGCGCGGCCACGCTCCACCAATTTCAAGTCAATGCCAGCAATCAGGGGATTGCAATTCAGCAACGTCTGTTCATTGTGGGAATATCCAATGACGGAAATATCATCTGGAACGTTTTTGTTCATTTCCTTCAACGCCGTCATGACAGCCAAAGCATAATAGGGATTGTAGCAAAAGATGGCCGTGGCACGGGAATGCCTGAGAAAATCCTGCAACGCACTCCTTATCTCCTCAAAGTCTGGCTGTGCGCATATAAAAAGAGGTTCATCAGAATCAGTGAGGTACCTGTATTCAATTTCGCTGAATGAATGCAGATCTTGCGCTCCTCTTGGTCCTATGAATGCTATGTTCCTATGCCCGCACTCACGCAACCAGCGCAGAGAGGCGAACATTGCAGGGCGCATAGGCGAATCGAATGTGACCAAAAACCCCAGAAATTCATCCAGTTCCGATGGAAACGGCAGTATGAACGGAATCTTGATTTTGGGTATGTATTCCAGTTCTGGTTCATTGCCCAGGTAGGTATGTCCTGTCATGATTATGCCCGTGAAGCCATTCTGCTCCACAAAGTCCATGTTCCTATTCAGTTGGATGCATTTCCTGAAGGTGCCCAATGGCATGACCTCATACTCAATTCCAAGTTCAGTCGCCCTGGCCTCGACGCCGCTGCATATTTTCAAGCCACTGGAGTTGATATGTTCAGGATGCACAAGAACAAGCAACTTGTGCTTGATATGCCGCGGCATTGGCAAGTCCGTCACATTCTGCACACTTGCTTCAGGACTGTTCTTATGCCCCTCTCCGTATGAAATGAAAGTGCCCTGCCCGCGCACTCTGCGCAGCATCCCCTTTTTCTCCAGGCGTTTCAAGGCGGTGCGCAAGGTGATGCGCCCCACTTCAAA
>JAFYGL010000272.1 GCA_017543165.1 Victivallales bacterium
CATTCTTCTTCACTATAATGAAATTCTGCTTCTCCGTGGTCGGCTGGGCGAGCTGCGTCAGCGTGTCCCCTGGCGCGGGTATGTAGCTCATCGCCTGGAACATTTCACGCAATTCGCTGCACACCACAAATGCGGCGTTCACATAGTTCTTGATATTGTCGTCCGAACGCACTTCCACATAGAAAGAATACTTTTTTCCAGGCTGCACCTTGAAGGTATGGGTGCAGAAGAAATGCACCTGGTGGGAAACATTGAATATCCCGTCTGGAATGTCCATAAACGGCTTTTTCGCCTGAAGTGCCCAGTCTCCAGGCACGTTCAACAAAATCTCCTGTTTTCCAACGGCATCTGCCATTAGCGGGAATGCCAGCATCAGGGCCAGGACAAGCATCAAAATCGTTCTGCGTTTCATAGATTCTCCAAATTGTTTAGTTTATAGTGAGCTCTGTTGCGTCCATGTGAGCGCCGAAGCGGCGCTCACATGGACGCCGCGACCGTGCTTCAGTATTCAAAGTGCTCCCCTGCATTCAATTCCAGGGCAAGCCTATGTGAATCCAGGCAGTTCAGTTTCAGAGTGCCATGCAATACTGTAATGCGGCGAGTGCCATTATCAAGCCGTTCCCAGGTGCCCCATGCCACGCCAATCGACCAGAAGGTGCGGAAGGCGCCTGGCAGTTTTGGCGCAAAGGAGAAACTGCCTTCCACCATGTCGTACTGGAAACCTGCATAAGCCTGTAGCAAAGCATAGCTGGCCATTGAACGGGCATAGTTGGAGCCGCATTCAATCTCGTTCCAGGGATTGCGCTTGACGCCGTCGTAGCGGTCGCGTATGGCGCGTGACACCTCCTCCGCCTCGTCCAGCATGCCGTTCAGCACCAGGTTCACTGCAAACATCCACTCGAAGCCAGCCATTGTCTCGCAGTTGTAGCGAATCGGAATCACTGGCTTTTCAACGCCTTCGGGCCAGTTGCAAATCACAGTGCCCGCCTCGTCGTTCAGTGAATATATCCTCCATGTGTTGGCGAAGTCGCGCATTGGCTTGCGGAAGTCGTAGCGGTATATGGCCTCCAGCGTGGAGCGCAGCTGCGCCCTGTCCAGCAGGTCGCCGATTCCATACAAGTCGGCAAAACCCTGTGCAAGTGGCATGTCTATTGCAACACCGTCGCCAATCTGGTATTTGATTTGGGCGTGTTCCTCGTCCCAATACTGGTCATACGCATTGTCCGTGTCCCCCAATGCGGGATTTCCAGGATATTGACGTAGAATCTCCCTGTCCCCGAGAGCAATCTTTTGTATGAAATATTCACCATTGAAGAGGTTTTCCCTCGTCCACCTCTTGCCATTGTCAAACATGGCCTGGTATGTCTGTGCCGCTGAATCATCGCCAATGGCTTTTGCCATCTGCGCCATTGCCAGAAGACCGCCAAGATAATGACTTTGCAGCCATACATTGGGACCGAACAATTCCAAATCCAGTGTATGGTGCTGGCGACCGCTGATTACGCCCGTTGCACCATAGTCCCATTTGTCGTAGTTCTTGTCAGACCAGGCGTATGCCACAACGCGCTTCAGAATGGGATAGACCTCTCGCAGGAAGGCATTGTCTCCCGAAATGCGCCATTCACGGTAGCATTTCATGACCTCGCCGAATGTGCCATCCACGCAACAGCGGAAATCACTGCGGGTGGATTTTCTTCCAAGGGGCAGTTTCAGACGGAAATGCAGCCCGTCATCCTCGTCAAGATTGTACTTAAGGCGTGCAAGGCGCATGGAGCGCTCCAGGTCAGGGAACAGCAACGGAAGTGCCTGGGCGTAGTTCCACACGTGTGCACAACTGCCCTCGCAACTTCCAGTCTTGGCGTTGACTCCCTCCCATCCATAGAATGTGCCATCCTCCAGGCGCAGGCAGGTGGGAGAAACCAAAATGGAAAGATTTGCGCCGACGCCCTCTATGGCCGCACCTGGAATTGTGCTGGAGTACAGCGCGTCAGTGAAAGTCTTGACTTTCCCGTGAAGGTCATCATACCTGTCCAGAACCTCATCTGCCACAGCCTGTGCGCCAGTCCAGCGGGTTGCATAGTAGTTGCGCCATTTGTTCGGCGTCCCTTGTGCCGCAAGTTCAGCCTCCTGCTCTGGCGTAAGTTTGTTCCAGTAGTTCTTGCAGTATGGGAAATACCATGAAATCAAATAGCGAATGCAGCGTGTTTCACCAGGCGCAAGTGTGATTTGCGCCTCCAATGTTCCCGCCGAACCCTTGCTGGGGCTTTTGCGAGGGTAGGTTCTCGGCGGCAGTTTGCCGTATGAAATCATATCGTTCCAATAGACTTCCCAGTCATCGTTCCATGCGCCTCGATAGAGATATTCCTGGGCAGAGGTGGAGGCGGCGTCCGTAACTGCAAGCAACTCGCCATGCTCTAAATCGTCCTCGGGCAAATCGCACATCAACCTCAAGTAGGTTCTGGAGTTTTTCTTTTCCAGGCGATTGAATGCGTGAGGTGCCCTGAAGTGGTTGAAAATGCACAGCACACCCGAATATGCCATGCGTCTTTGCGTTGTGTTTGTGAACTCAAGCTCGTAGCAGGCCACTGGCAGAGACGACATTTCCGAATCACCAGGAATGAACACAGACCATGCGTTCAACGCCACGTTGCCAGGGAATCCCTCGTCTTTGAAGTCCAGGCGGGCCATGGGAAAACGCCCTTCGAACGACACATTCCTGAAATGCGGCAATCCAGCCACGGTCTCGCGCTGCACGCCATGCCCGAATTCGCCATTCAAACCACCAGAATAGGGGGGATACGCGTCGCCGTGCAGCACCTTGGCCACAATGGGCTTGCCTTTCTCATCCAGCGCCCTTACGCAAAAATGTGTGTAGCCGAGCCAGCCGCCCTTGTTTGGCGCATTGAAGATTTCCCAGTCGATGAATTCGCCGTTGGCCTTCAAGCCTATGCAAC
>JAFYGL010000273.1 GCA_017543165.1 Victivallales bacterium
ACGGCGGGCCTGCGCCTGAATTGGTGAAGCCCGTCGGCAGGCCGCAGTGGCTGGCCTTTCTGGACAGACTTGGCGCGGAGAATGTGACTTCCCTGCTCCTTGAAGGCGGCGGTGAACTTGCGGCAGCCGCGCTTCAGGCAGGCATTGTGAACCGCGTCGCGTTTTTCATCGCGCCAAAACTGCTATGCGGCAGGGACAGCAAAGTTGTGGTTGCAGGCGAAAACCCTGCCCTCATGTCGGAGGCACTGAAACTGGCCAATGTCAAGGTGCAGAAAATTGGGGATGATTTCTTGCTTACGGCCGATGTTGATGTGGGCGCCGAGGCGGGCGCCCACATCGGCGTGCCCCGCTACGGAGATTCACATAAAACAAGGATGTAGATAGTCTATATGTTTACTGGTTTGATAGAGGATGTTGGCAGTCTGGTGGAATGCCGCAGGCTGGGCAAAACTGCGAAGTTGAGCGTGCGTACGGCCTTGCCGGAGGCGGAATTGGCTCTTGGGGACAGCATTGCCGTGAACGGCGCCTGCCTTACCATAGAATCGTTCGGCGGCGGCATTGTGCATTTCCACTGCCTGGAGGAAACACTTTCGCGCACGAACCTTGGCGCAGTGGGACGCGGGGGGCGGCTCAATCTGGAACGGGCATTGCGCCTGGGAGACAGGCTTGGCGGCCACATCGTCAGCGGCCATGTGGATTTCTGCGGCAAGGTGCTTGCCGCAGGCAGGCAGGGTGACGACTTTGTTCTTGAAATATCGTTTCCAGACGAGCAGATGCCATGCATTGTGGAAAAGGGAAGCATAGCCGTGAATGGCGTGTCGCTTACGATTGCGGCAGTGGAGCGCAATGCTTTCCGTCTTGCATTGATACCAGTGACGCTTGGCAAGACCAACCTGGGTGATTTGGCTGCGGGGGACAGCGTGAACATAGAAACCGATATGCTGGGCAAATATGTGGCGGCAAATCTGGCTGCCAACAAAAAATCGGAAATCACAATGCAGACACTGCTGGAGGCAGGATTCTGAGGTATGGACAATAGGCTAAACGCAGTCAAGGCAGTTTTTCTGGATATGGATGGCACCATCTACCATGGCAGCACTCTGTATCCCACCACGCTGCCTTTTTTGGATTTTCTGAAAAAGCGCGGCATCAAATATGCGTTCTGCTCAAACAATTCCTCCTACAGCAAGGAGCAGTACGTTCAGCGCATCCAGAAGTACGGCATTGACGCCACAAAGGACAACTTCTATACCTCAACGGATTTCCTGGTGGACACGCTGCGGGCCGAACACCCCGATTGGAAACGACTGTTTCTGCTGGGAGTGCCTGCCATGGCCGAAGAATTGGAGGCGCAGGGCTTCTCAATCGTGGACGACGAGCCAGATGCGGTAATTGTCTCATTTGACAAGACTTTGACCTACGACAGGCTGTGCAGGGCGGCCTGGTTCGTGAGCAGGGATGTGCCTGGCTTTTCTACGCATCCAGATGTGTTCTGCCCAACAGACCAGCCTACGTTCCTGGTGGACTGCGGTGCTCTGTCACGTTGCGTGGAAATCGCCACTGGCAAGAAACTGCGGCAATTAGGCAAGCCAGACGCAGGCTTTCTGCAGAGGGCGGCTGCCCGCTTTGGCGTATTGCCGCAAAATGCAATCATGGTGGGGGACAGGCTTGCCACCGACATAGCGGCTGGCGTGAATGCAGGAACGCTGACTTGCCGTATCGTGGGGCCTGGCGCCGATTTGGCAAGCTACGCGCCAGTGACACCTACTTTCACATTCGACAACCTGGGCCAGCTCCAGGCGGAATTCCCGTAGATTGCAAAGATTGTACATATCTGCATAGTTAATATTCAGTTGCTAGGAGAGTCAATGCGCCCCGCGTTGGTAACCATACAATACAAGAAGCATTTTGCATTTTACTATGCTATATGAAATATAAGGCAGTAAAACTAAGCGTTTCATAGGAAGAAGAAAGAATTTACTTGGATATCCATAAAAATTCTTTCTATCAATAGACTGAAATCTCAAGAATTATGTAGGAAATTGGACTAACATTGGTAGGAAGACACTTTTCGCTGTAGAATAAGGGGACTGTTTCATTGCCACGCATAATATTTTTTGTCAAGAATCATTCTCATACAATAGAGAAGTTCCTTAGGAACGTATGGAAAAAAATCCTTGCCCACTTGCGGTTGGCGGTTGAGTTTGGTATAATTAGGCAAAAGTGATTGATTACGTAGAAAACGATAATTTAGAGGTATGGAAATGAGAAAGAGTTTCACATTGATAGAATTGCTGGTGGTCATAGCAATCATAGCGATTTTGGCGGCAATGTTGCTACCTGCATTGAGTAAAGCCCGCGATAAGGCGCGTACAATTGCCTGTGCCAATAACTTGAAGCAGCTTGGGCTGTCCATGGCGCTATATACAGATGAGCATGACGGGACTTATCCTCCATCCTCAACCACGAAACAGGGAACGGAGACCTTCAATCCAAAGTGGTGCAATATCATGCTAAGGTCAGGTGCGATGAACGAGAGCAGTTTTCTTTACGACCCCAGTGATACTTCCACTTATGCAAGTAGCGGCAGAAAGCAGGGCAAGGATTTGGGTGATACTCAAAGCTCCAATGTGAGCTATGGTTATAATAACAATCACATTGGCAGTTCCACACGTTACAAGAACGCAACGACTGGTCTTTTTACTGGACCAGCTAAGCAGCAGATCATTTTGCAGCCTTCCGCAACCATAGTGCTTGCGGAGACGCAGCATGAAGTCACCACTGCTGATGCGCAGGTTTTCAATAATGGTTTGCGTGGCGGTGGACGATACATTTTCTATGACCAGTATGGAAGGGATGACGGCAATTCACACGGCGGCATTCTAGCTGCTCCTCATGGCGCGTCAACCAATGTCTGCTGGGCTGACGGTCATGTCAGCAATCATAAGACCATGGCGCACTTTGACCGCAATTCATTCAATCCACACATGACTGCGGACTGCAATGTATATAAGCTGGAACCATTCACCACTGGCACAGAAGTCAAGGCACCACCGAAAAACTACGCGAACAACTACATGGACAGGTACTGAAAAGCATAGCCCCTGTCGTGTGCCAGCAGCGAAAGCTGCTGGTAGATATGCCAGCAAAAAGGCGTCATTGTCATTTTGACAGACGCCTTTTTTATTTTATCTTATGCCCTTATAATGAAATACGTACCTGACATACCAGCCATACCAGAGCGCGAGCCATTCAAGCTGGAGTGGCGGAATGGCCTGCTTCTGCGTTCCACGAACTGGCTTGGCGACGCGCTTATGACCTTGCCGGCGGCCTGGCAGGCAAGCCGCGCCTTGCCTCGTGCCTGCGGCTTCTTTGTATTGTGCCCTGCCGCCTTGGCGCCATTGTGGTCGTCATGTCCCTGGGTTGACATGGTGATACCCATGCAGGACAGGCATGTCTCTGGTGAAGAACGCAAGACGTTGCGGCGCCTGGCGCCTGGCGTGGCGCTTGTCTTTCCCAATTCATTCGGCTCGGCGATGGATGTGTGCCGTTGTGGAATACCCCAGAAAGTGGGCAGGAGCGGTCGTTTCCGTGGCTGGATGCTGACGCATACGATACCTGAATGGCCTCGTGCAAAAGGGGCGGGGGACAGGCACCAGCTGTTCTACTATCTGGAGCTGGTCTCTTCGATTGTAAAGTTGCAGCCTGGCATTTCATATCCCGCATTGAAAGTCGATGCCCAGCTTGCGGCGGACTTCGGCATATCGGGCAAAGGATGGCTGGCGCTGGCGCCTGGCGCGGCATACGGCCCCGCCAAGCAATGGCCCATGGAGCACTTTTTGGAATTGGCGAAAATGCAGCTTGCCCAGGGCAGGAAAATCGTGTTTGTAGGCACTGCGAAGGAGGCCGCCACCACGGCGCAGCTGAGTGCGCTGCTGCCTGGCTCCATGGATTTGGCGGGCAGGACGAATCTGGCGCAGCTGATGGCGGTGCTGTCCACCTGCGAGGCTGTGGTCGCCAATGATTCAGGCGCCATGCATCTTGCGGCGGCGCTGGGCACGCCTGGCGTGGCGATATTCGGTTCCACGGACCCCGTCGCCACGGGACCCATAGGGGCGCAATGGCGTCTGCTGGTGTCGGACAAGGCATGCCGTCCCTGCTTCAAGCGCACTTGCCCGCTGGCGGAAGGGCAGTATTCCTGCCTGTCAGGCATAAGGCCTCATGATGTCGCCCAGCAATTGGAAGAACTGTATGTGGAGGCGGAAAGTGTACGCTGACTTTTGCTATATCTTCAGCAGGAGCGACCGCCTGCGCTTTACGCTGCTGGTGGCGCTGATGCTTGTCGGCAGCTTGATTGAGATGATTACGCTGGCGGCCATCCCCATATTCGTGTCAGGATTGATGAATGGCCTGGATGGCAGGCTTATTCAATATTTCAGCCAGGAGAAGTTTCCATTGCAGGGCAGCATAGTGCTGCTGTGCCTGTTCTTCTTTCGCACAATGTATTTCATGGCGCTGCACTGGTTCCAGGAGCGGATACTGCGCAACAGGCAGATTGCCCTGGGCAGCAGAATCTTCAAGGCATACATGCAGGTGCCATACGGCATTGTGCGCGGCATAAATTCAAATAAACTGATAAACAGCGTCTCGTCTGAAACAGAACGGCTTATAGATGGCGTGCTTTCTCCATTGACAAGTTTTATCAAAAATGGCTTTGTCACCTTGGCAATATTGTTTTTGCTTGCGTTTTTTGATTGGAAAGTTTCACTTACAGCATTTGGATTGCTTGCCTTGTTTGGCGGGGCGTTTATGCTGCTGTCCCGCCGCCGCATAGAACAGCAGGGGCATCTGGCATACAGCGCCAGAATGAGTGTGGTGAAGTTGCTTACGGAAGGGCTGCATACCCTGAAGGAGGCGATAATTCTAGGTTGCCGCGGAAAATTCACCAAGAAGTTGCACAAGGAACTTGAACAGCAGGCAATGGCGTTGCGTGTCCTAAACACCACCCAGAAGAATCTGTGGCCTGCCATGGAATTGCTGACAGTGCTGGTGCTGGTGGGCACTTTTGCAGTTTTGCTTGCTGGTGGCAGGACAACTCAGATGGTGGCGCCGACGCTGGTTTTGATGGCCGCCTCGCTGGCGAGGCTGAAGGGCTGCATTACGGAAATGATGCTGTTCTTTTCCACCTTGCGCTACAATTCCAGCGCATTGGCGGAACTTGCCAATGATTTGCGGGGGCTGGAGGCTGTCATGGTGGAGTTTCCCAAGGAAGTTGAAAAGATGGACTTCAGGGACAAGCTCTCCATCGAGAAACTTGGTTTTTCCTATCCAGATGCATCTGAGCCAGTGCTGAAGGATGTTTCATTCCAGATAGAATGTGGCTCGTCCGTGGGTTTTGTGGGCACTACTGGCTCAGGCAAGACCACCATGGCCGAGCTGATTCTTGGCCTTTTCACGCCTGGCCAGGGCAAAATCACCGTGGACGGAAAGGACATACAGGCTAACCTTCCAGGATGGCAGGCATTGCTGGGATTTGTGCCGCAGGACATCTATTTGCTGGATGACAGCATAAGGGCCAATGTGGCATTGGGCATTGCGCCTGAAGACGTGGATGAGGGCGCGTTGCAGGATGCTCTCGCCTCCGCGCAACTGGGCGATTTCATCGCCTCGCTACCAGAGGGTGACCGCACTATTGTCGGGGAAAACGGGGTATTGCTTTCAGGCGGGCAGCGGCAGCGCATCGGCATAGCGCGTGCTCTCTACAGAAAGCCAAGCGTGCTGGTGTTCGACGAGGCGACGTCTGCATTGGACAATGACACGGAGGCCGCCGTGGTTTCCGCCATCGAGGCATTGCGCGGCACCCATACGCTGATCATCGTGGCGCACCGATTGACGACCATTGCATCCTGCAACAAGGTCTATCGCTTTGAGCATGGTACAGTGGAGCTTGCGAAATGACAAAAAAAGCGCAGAGGCGAATGCCCCTGCGCTTTTGGCTTAATGAACTTCAGCGAATCACTGCTGATTCTCGTTCTTCTTGACAACGCCAGCCTCGACCAGCTTGTCAATCAACTGCTGCATTGAGTTGAAGGCCGCCAGGAAACCCTGTGGAGGGAGAATCAGGCGCACGTTGGTTTCTGGCACGGGGGCCTTGCCTTCCTCTGTGGGCTGCAAGGTCATCAGGTCCATGCGGACCATGCCGCCTGCGAAGTGAATCTGGCCAATGCCATCTGCAAAGATTTCTTTCTTGTCTGCCATGGTTTTTTCCTTGGTTTTTTGATGTGAAATACAAAACTTTAAAAAAACAGACGCATTATACAGTGCGTTGCGATAATATCAAGTTGAAAAAGCAAATAAAAAATCTGGTTGATTAAAAAAATGGACGCAAAATTCAAAAAGCAAGCTGATCAATTCATCCGCGAGGAAACACAGTTCCACCTTGGTTTTCTGCCCACGGAGCAATCCAATCCAAAGAGCAGGACATTGCAGGCGGATTTCAAGAAGTCAGCCTCAAAAGGCGTGGCATGCCTGCAGAGGATTGACAGGGATGTGCTGGAAATGCTGCGGCGCGTCATGGTGTCCAAAAACTACAGCAAGCTGGTGAGCCAGGGGCTCAAGACAATACGCAATGGCGGGCGCATCATATTCTCTGGTTGCGGGGCGACTGGCAGGCTGAGCATATTGCTGGAGGCAATGTGGCGCAAATACTGCGCGGAGAACAAGGCCGCCGCAAAATATGCGGATTCCGTGGAAAGCATCATGACGGGCGGCGACTTTGCGCTTATCCGCTCGGTGGAGTTCTTTGAGGACTACGCCACATTCGGCAAGCGCCAGGTGGAGGAGGCGAATATGTGCGAAAAGGACATGCTGGTGGCGATTACCGAAGGCGGCGAAACCTCGTCGGTGCTGGGCTCGCTTTATGAAGCGGCTGACAGGGGATGCGCCGTGTTCCTTCTTTTCAACAATCCAGCAGATGTGCTGGCGGCCCATCTGGAGCGCTCCCGCCGCGCAATTGAGGACAAGCGTGTCTGCGTGCTGGATTTGCACTGCGGGCCAATGGCGCTGGCGGGTTCCACACGCATGCAGGCCACCACTTCCGAGCAATATGTGGCGGGCGCGGCGCTGGAGACCATCATGCACAAGCTGATGCGCCTTCCTGAAGTGGACTATGTCCAGGCATTCGAGGATTTGCTGACCTCGCTGGAGCAGCCAGGCAACGTCAGGAACATGGCAAGATACATCTGCTTCGAGGCGAGAACCTACAGGAATGGCGGCAAGATGACATATTTTGCGGATGATTTCCTGCTGGACATATTTACCGACACCACGGAACGCTCCCCAACCTTCATGCTGCCGCCATTCAAGAAATGCGATGACAAGGTCTCGCCGCAGCCTTGGACTTTTGTGAAGAACCCGCTGTATTCAACTGCCGAGGCCTGGTCAAAGGCATTGAACCGCAGGCACAGGTGCCTGGACTGGACGCCAGAGGACTATGTGGCAATGGGCGCGGGGGACAAGATTGCCAAGCGCCCGCCAGCAATCAGCAAGGACGAGATGCTGAAGATACTCATCGGCAACGAGAATGTGGAGGAGCGCTGTGGCGGGCCTGACGATGCGGCTGTGCTGATTTCCGTTGGCGCACCAAGCAGGGAGTTGAAACGGGCATTCTCCAAATACGCGGTGGATTTTGCAAAGAAGGGCTTCCTGCATCTCAACCAGGATGCCCCAGGCTTCGCAATTCAGGCAAAATGCGCCAAAGGCGCGCTTTCATTGCTGGAGCATCTTGCGCTCAAGCTGGCCCTGAATACAATATCCACTGGCGTAATGACCATGCTGGGGCGCGTGACAGGCAACTGGATGAGCTGGGTGGATTGCACCAACAAGAAACTGCTGGACAGGGGCACCAGATTGCTGGTTGAGCTGGGCGGCGTAGATTACCGCACCGCATGCGAAACACTCTTTGAGGCGATAGACGAGGTGGCGAAAATCAAGGGGCCAAAGCCCTCCCCCGTGCAGGTCGCCCTGGCAAAACTGCGGTAATAATGTGGGCGCCGACGTAAACAACAAGGAGAAACTATGGCAAGGAATGTTCCTGAATGGTGGATAAGTTCCAACGAGGCGGTCAAGGAATATCTATATCGCGTTGCGAAGAAGGGCAGGGTTTCCGTGGCGGGGCATTCCGCAGGCGGCAGGGAGATTCTGATGTACGAGTATGGCGAGAAGGAGGACTTGCCGCAGAAGGTCAGTTTCTCCTCTGCGTATGCGGCGAAGAAGCCAGAGTTGTACACCCGTGCTTCAGAGCGCAGGAAGCCAGTGCTATTTATCTACGCTGCGATACATGGCGCGGAAATTGAGGGATGCGCCTCGCTAATGAATCTGGTGAACCTGCTGGAGAAGGGCTATGATTTGCTTGGCAGGGAGAACGAGGCGCTGCTGTCGCTGGCAAGGCAGTATCGGCTGGTGATCGTGCCATTGAGCCAGCCTGATGGCAGGGCGCGTTTCAAGTTGGATGCCTTGCAGGGCGAGAGCCTGGAGACGTTCCAGTTCTATGCCCATGGCATCTGGAAGGATGGCAGGCCCTGCACATATCCATGGCACAAGGAGGTCATGCCTCTGCCAGTTTCCGAAATGAAGCAACTGGGCGCCTATTTCAATGACAACGGCGTGAATTGCCAGCATGACGACTTTTTCGGCGACATGCAGCCTGAAGTCAGGACACTGGTGGATATTGTGCACGCGGAAAGGCCTGACTGCATTCTATCCTGCCATGCATGCGAGGCGGAGCCAGGCTTATGCGGCCCTGCATTCAGCATAACGCCTGCGGCGGACATGATGACTATCCAGATATCCAATCTCACCATAACGCACCAGACCGCCTGCAATTTGAGGCCATATTGCAACATCAACATAAAGAAGCACAATTATTTCCTGTTGCAGGACATATTGTACCTTGCCTCGGGGGCGCTGCCATTGATGTACGAGTTCCAGCATGGCTGCGACAATTTCCCCTACACCCTCCAGGAAATAGTTGATACGGGGCTGATTTTGTTCGAGGAAATCATGCGTTTCGGCGCGAAGAACAAGTTCATGCCGCGCTTCTGAAGGTGTGTGGCGACGGCATTTTTCAGGGACGAAAGGGACTAAAGGGACGAAAGGGACGAAAGGGACGAAGGGACTAAAGGGACGAAGGGACTAAATTTCTTGATTTTCGTCCCTTTCGTCCCTTTAGTCCCTTCGTCCCTTTAGTCCCTTTAGTCCCTTTAGTAAAAGTTATGGGATAGATGTGGAAAAAAATGATTTTGCCGCTTGCGAAACCTGTTACAGTTTGTTAAAATAAGACCAGCTATCGAAATTCTTAATCACGGGGATTTACTAATGAAGAAGAGATTTACGCTTATTGAGTTGCTGGTTGTCATAGCAATCATTGCCATACTTGCGGCAATGTTGCTGCCGGCGTTGAGCAAGGCCAGGAGTAAGGCAAGGGCCGTTGGTTGCTCCAACAATCTGAAACAGATTGGCCTTATGTGGGGAATGTATTGGTCTGAAACAGATCATGCCTGGTTCTTCAATGGCAACCAGAGCACATCAGCCTGGAAGAATGAACAGCCTAATTACTGGTCCACATTTTTGCTGCATCATGGATATTCTCAAGAGTCAGGAAACTCTCCTATATGGTTTTGCCCCGAGAAAATGGGATCATTTACTTTAGACAGAGCACGTTCTTATACTGCGCCTTATGGCAACACCAGTCAGAGCAAATGCTATTTCAATGTGACGCTTTGCGCTGAAAAGGCATCTGCCTCGCAATTGGGAATCTTGTTTGACGGCACTACAAAGGCAGGTTCGCCATATTATCGCATGGTGAACAATACGACCACAAGCGGAACATACGCAAGGCCTTATATGGGGCACAATATGCGTTGTAGTGTTTTGTTTGCCGATTTGCACGCACTGCAGCCCAATAAAGGTGAATTGAAGGAGGTATATACCTTCAATGGTGTTTTTTCGGCAACAAGCACAGCTTCCATAAAATTGGTGCAAGCGTGTGTCGAGCCAGGTGTGGAGGCGTATTTAGCCCTTTAATGAAATAAGGAACAGAATAATGAAGAGATTTTTTGCATTGATGATTTGTCTTTGCCTGTGTGCCATGGCCGTGGACAAGAAGGCGTTTTTCAGCGGGCCCACTCAGGTTCCCGCGAACTTGCCAGCCGATGAGCTTTTCCCGAAGGGGCAGCTTCTTCCCTTTGGCTTCTACAGTTTTGGCGGCGGCAGCGACAACAAGAGAGGCGAACTTCTTACGGAGGAGCAGCGCCATGCGGACCAGGACTACATCACCAAGAACGGCTGCATCACTTTGATTGGCCCTGCTTACGAATTGAATGACTGCGTTATTGCGGATGCGAAGCGCAGCGGCCTCAAGTGCGCATACACGATGCACTCCATAGGCAAGGAGGCATTCCTGGTGGACGGCTACAACCTGGGCAGCAAGGACGGCATTGCCAAGATGCTGAAGGAAAAAGGCAAAATCAACTATGACGGCGTACGCGCGGAGATAGCCAACATAATGAAGGCAGTCGGCAACAACAAGGAAATCGCGGTATGGAACCTGGTTCCTGAGGAGGTGCGCCCCTGGAAGAAGGCGGAACTGGAAACATTGAAGTTCGTGGCGCAGACTGTCAGGGAACTGGATCCGTACAAGCGTCCTTGCGCGCTTTATCTGCCAAACCACTATGGCTCCAAAACCATGGCGAGTTTCTTCCCTCTGCTGGACATCAGCTGGCGCGGCATGTATGTGAACTATGCTGGCAAGAAGGACCAGCGCATCTGGGCGCGCTGGTGCATCGAGCAGCAGCTGATTGCCATCAAGGACCAGCCAGGCGCGGTTTGCTGGGGCCTGCCTGAGATGTTCCAGAACCCAAAGGACCCAGCAGATGCGAAGAACATACCCACCTGGGTGCGCCATGACGTGTACGTTGCGCTGGCAGCTGGCGCAAAGGGCATTCTGATCTTCTCTGGCAGCAGGCGCGGCAAGTTCGCCGAGAACAGGAAGATCTATCTGGACGCATATCTGCAGGTTTCCAAGGAATTGAACGGTCCCAAGGCACTGGCGCAGATCTATATGTTCGGCGCACCAAAGGATGATTTGACTCTAAGCATCACGGAGGGGCCAGAGAGCATACATTTCAACAACCAGAAGACCGAGATTGATGCGTCTCCGCTGTGCATGTCCAACATGGCATGGAAGAATGCCCGCTATCTGACCATAGTGAACTCCTGCGACAAGCAGGTCACCGCCATGCTGGATGGACTGCCATACGGCAGCGATGTGGGCATTGAGGATGTGATGGCGGACAAACCGAACTTCATGGTGGTGCCGGAAGGCAATACCGAGTTGGTGTTCAAGCCATGGGAAGTCAAGATCCTCAAGGTTTACTGCAAATAAATAAGTGAGAAATAAACGGCGTCATTTCAACGCAGAGGCGCAGAGACGCAGAGATTTTTAGATTTCGCTCTGTTCCTCAAGAGGATAGGTAATGGGCAGTTCGGCCCCGCTGGGGCCGTGGGTTCTAGCTGTGCATGTTCCCCAGGCGTCGCTTCGCTCCGCCTGGGGATGCAAGCAATACTACAGACCTCGGCCCCAGCGGGGCCGAACTGCCCATAACCTACCCTCTTGGGGAACAGAGCATTAGATTTATATTTTGGAATATCCAATTGACTTCTAAAAAACTCTGCG
>JAFYGL010000274.1 GCA_017543165.1 Victivallales bacterium
CCTCCATACCAGGTGCTCATCGAGGCCAAGTTCATATCCGTCAGCGAGGCTGACCTGCATGATGTGGGCGTGGAATTGTCCCATTACAACGGTGGCAAAACAGGTGAAAACATTGCCGCGAACCATCAGGAAAACGCCAATTTGAGCGACTTTTTCACCAAACTGGGTGCATTGGGGGCGGACAATGCAGTAGGCGTGGGCTCCCTTACGGTAAGCGGCATAATTGGCAACAGAAGCTTTGACATGCTTATTCGTGCATTGGAAAGAAAGGCCTCCACCGTTACTTTGAGCGCACCTCGCATTACAGCATTGAACAACAGGACAGCAAGAATCAGGAAAGGGGACAAGCTGTACTACTTTGAGGAATACAAGTTGCAGACAGTGGACAATGGGGACCAGGGCAAGGACCAGATTCTGGTGCCAAGCGGAAAACCCACCACCATGGCCTTGGGAATCACATTCGATGTGAAGCCCAACGTGGGCGTGGACGGAAAGACCATTCTTCTTGGTCTCAAGCCAGAAATCATAACTTTCCAGGAATGGGAGGATTATTCGTCGTCGCAGACGACTACGGAAAACAAGGTCACCACCACAACAGGAACCCAGGTAAAACTGCCGCGCACGCACGAGCAGACCATCGCCACCAGTGTTGCAATCAACAGCGGCGAGACGGTCATACTGGGTGGCATGGTGGAGAACCGTGAAACCACAGAAGTCAGGAAGGTACCGCTTTTGGGGGACATTCCGTACCTTGGGGCTCTCTTCACACATGTGGAGAAAGTTCACGAGCCCATGAATCTGCTTATATTCGTCACCGCCACGGTCCTTAATGCAAACGGGGAATATGTCATCGTCGCACCTTAAATCTTCCTTGCAAGGCTATGCGCGTGGCATAGGCATTGATGTCGGCTCAGGCACTTTGAGATGCCTGTCCCTTGAGCGCAGAAGCGGTTTCCTGAAAATAGCTTCCTTGGCTGAATGTCCAGTCCTGCAGGATGAAGAGGAGAACCAGGAGGCATTGCGCAGCATTTGCGCAGGAATACCCAACGTATGCCTTGGCATGCTTTCCTCCAGTGTGACGGACATGTTCCAGAGCATACCATCCACGCTCAAGCCATTTGCCATAGACAGGCACGTGCAAAGCCAGGCCCACTCTATTGGAAGCATATCCGATGAGCAGGTGATATACGACTACCAGGTTATGGAGGGGATGCAGGAAGGACGGAAGTCCCTTGTCATAAGCATGGTCAAGGAAGGTGTGTTCGAGGACAGTTTCCAGATGCTGCGGCCTTTGGGATTCAATACACACCAGGTCACGTCAGCCACCATGGCAATGCTGAACTCATTCTTTGCCCTGGAGCCAGAGGCGGCTGTCTCGAAGAAGGCCCAGGTGTTGATGTTGTTGAAGGAGGAAAGCACGGCGCTGGCAGTGGTTTGCAATGGCGGGCTGCAATTCGCGGGCACTTTGCTTTTCGGCAGCAGGAACACTATTGTGAGTCTGAAGGACGATGCAGGCAGCGGGCGCAATCTGCTGGCTGATGAATTGAAGAATGCGCTGGCGCGCTGGAGGGAGACGCAGGGGCAGGACTTTGAATTGTCGAATTGCGATATATGGATAACAGGCGATGCGGGAAACGGGTTGCGGCGTCTTTCTGATATGCTGTCCAGCATGATACCTGGCATTGAAATCAATATTCTGGGCTTGCCAGGCAACATGCTGCCTCAGCGGGATGACACCTTGCATAGCGAGCTTATTGTTCCATTCGGGCTGGCGTTGCAGAGCATCTGGGAAGGCAAGATGACAATTTCCCTTTTGCCTGAGCAGATGAAGTGGCTTGAGCGCAAGAAGCGCGAGTACAAGTTCCTGTGCCTGGCGGTTCTCATGTTGTTTCTTGGCTTATGCTTTCTTTTGGCAGGCGTGATGGTGCGCATCAACAGGGAGACATACGCATTGGCAAAGGAACGTGCCGAACTGGACAAGTGCGCGCAGTTGCTGCCTCAAGTGGAGGAATTGCACGGCAAGATGCGTTTCCAGCAGAAAAGGATGCTGCCTTTGGTGGAGGCTATTTACAGGAGCCATTGCTATTATGAGGCACTGCGCATCTGGCAGGCGGCGCAGTGGAATCCAGGCAAGAAAGAGGGCAGCTGGGGCATCTATCTTGCTGATGAATATGCCTTCGCCCGCTCCAACGGCAGGAACGAGGACGACGCTCCAGTTCCCCCGAAAAATGGCGGTTCCACAGCGAATCTCTTTGACGCGCAGGAACCGCGCCCAGCAAGCGCCGCGTCGGCAAGCAAGCTAGTAAATGTTAATGATTTGCGCATCCTGAACAAGATATACATCGGCGGCATTGTGCCGATGGGCCAGTCCAGGTTCAAGGCACTGAAGGATGTACAGGAGAAGTTGCTCAATTCTGGCGCATACGTCAATGTGGACGACCGCAGTGAATTGATGACAGAGCAGTTCAAGAGCAGTTTCTTTTCGCCATGGCTGGATTTCCTTGGCGGCAATAGTTCTGCCCTTGGCAGTGAATACGCCACTTTTCTGCTGGAATTGCCATTGAGCGCCAATTTCATCAGGGAAGATGTGCTTCGTAAAAACGGTAATTGAATATCTTTAAGAATATGTATAAGCCAAAACTAAAGGACTGGCCGTACAGCCATGTCAGGCTGATGCACATTACAGTGTCTGGCCTGGCTCTGGCGTTGCTTGCGCTGTGGCTTTTGGTATATCCAAGTTGGCGGCGGCTCAAGTCAATGAGGCAGGATACAGAGGCTGCCCGCATTGAACTGGAAAAACGCGGCATACAACTGGACGAGGCAGTTCTGACCAGGCATATTTCCGATTGCATAGCAAGCCTGGCAGGGGACGAGACCAAGCTGGGGCTCGTCGATGTCGCGGGCAATGCAATGGCACTTGCCATACAGACTTTTGCGGATGAAATCAATGCCGCATACGCTGGTGAATCCAGCACCAATCCAAGGCAGTCGCCAGTGGAGAAGTTTGTGGATGGGAGTACCCGTATTGACTATAAGGTGCTCTATGACAGGGTTTACTCCGAATGCTTGAATAGCAACGTGGATATAAGCCAGGCGACTATTTCGCCTGATGAGGACAGCAACGAGCCAGTCTATCAGCAGATGCTCAAACTGTGGACCATGCGCTGCCTGGTGAGGCAGGCGGTCGAGAATGGTCTTTCCTTTGAGGCTGCAAAGGACAATGCGCCCGCCATACGCGCATTACGCAGCAGGGCATACCTCAATGAGGGCAGTGAACGCACATACTTGCTGGAGTTTCCTGTTCTGTTGCGCCTGCAAGGCAAGTTGGAGAACTTCATTTCGTTTGCGAAGGGGCTCCAGAGTGGCAGGCGTTTCCTGCCGATAAAGAACATTGAGATTCACTCCGTCCCGCCTGCTGACTTTCCGCCAGGAGAAAAGCGTGAGCTTTCCAATCTGCATTTTCGCATAATATGTTCCGCATTCTTCGTGGAACCGCAACCCGCAAATGGAGAGCAGGCGAATGCCGAGGCCAAGCCTGAAAATTGAATATGCTGGAGATTTTTGAAAAAATAAACAGATGCTGGGAGCGCATGGCATTCGCTGTCATGGCGGTGCTGTGCATGCTTTGCATTCTCTGCTCCGTGCTGTTAATGCTGGAGGCGCCGCCTGAACTTGAAATCAAAGGCAAGAAGCCAGTGTCGTTGCGTATCTTCCCCTGGGATTCCCTTTCAGGCAA
>JAFYGL010000275.1 GCA_017543165.1 Victivallales bacterium
TCGCCCCTACGGGGCTCCATCTTTTGGTGGGCGTACCCGTGGGTTTCGCTCGCCGCTTCGCGGCTCGCTTAACCCACGGCTGTGTTCAAGCCGCCCCTACGGGGCTCTCCTTAAGTGAAGAGCGTTGGTCCCATAAAAAAGCAATAACAATGCTGGAGGTTGTATGATGATAAAGACTCACTTGTTGTTGATGCTGTGCCTAGTGGCATCGCTGGCTTATGCCAGGGAATACACCTTGGTCAAGGATGGCAAGGCCTGTTTCAGGGTGGTGACGGCTCGCGAGAAACTGGACAGAGTGAGCGAGGTTGGGCCTGCTGACCTGGCCAACTTCACAAAGGAGGCCACTGGTGCGAAAGTTAAGATTGTGCCTGGCACCAAACTGGCGGGCGAGAAGGACGAGCTTATCAATATATTTGTGGGCATAGCATCATACGGCAATCGTTATTCATACGAGTATCCCAAACCAGCGGGCTATAGGATAATCTGCCCTGATGACAAAAACATAATCATCGCGGGCTTGCCTTACGGAGAAGGCGAATTCAATTCCAATGACGGCGTGTTCCATTTTCTTGAAAAGTACCTTGGCATACGCTTCCTCATGCCAGGCGAGATAGGGACGCATGTGCCGAAGATGGACGGCAATTGGAAGGTGGACATTGCAGAGGAACAGCGCATACCCGACATATTCTCCAGGCAGATTTCGGGCGTCCACGGCCAGGCATACGGCAACAGGGAGAGATTTGAGCAGAACGCGGCGTTCCTCTTTGCCATGCGTTCTTCCATGTCGGTTTCTGTTTCCCTGAAATTCAACCACAACGTAGGCAATCTCATAGATCCAGAGGTCTATGGCGAGACGCATCCTGAATTCTTCCCGCTTATAAATGGAAAGCGCACGAGGCCTCCGAAAACGGAACTCAGGGACTGGAGGCTCCGCAACTGGGAGCCATGCTATACCGCGCCTGGCATTGCCGAGGAGGCTGCCAAGAATGTCATAAAATACTTTGACGACAATCCCACTTTGTATAGTTGCTCTTTGGCTGTGAATGACAGCGGCAACATCTGCCAGTGCGAGAATTGCAGGCGCGTCAACAAGAACCTGCCAGTGGAATCCGAATCGCAAAGCTACTATGAATGGGTGTGCAAGGTGGTTGACATTGTGAAGAAGAAGTATCCCGAGCGCAAGTTCGGACTGCTTAACTACTGGGCAACAAAGGACATGCCAAGCAATGTGAAAATGGACGCGAATGTGATACCCATGGTTTGCGAGGACTTGAACTACTATGTGGACCCAGCCTTGTACGCCAGGCTGGAGAAACGTCTAAAGGAGTGGGACAAGGTGGCGTCCAGCATTGGTTGGTGGGACTACAGCTTCGAAGGGGACTATATGCACCCATGCTACAATCCCCATTACACCGCCAGGATGATACGCCATCTGTACCATGACCACAATCTGCGCGCATACCATGATGAACTTCACCCCAGCAGGTATTGCAAGAACGCACCTGAAATGTACATGATAATGAAGCTGTTGTGGAATGTGGACGCCGATCCAGATGCGCTTTTGGACGAGTGGTTCAATCTTGCGGTGGGCGAAAAGGCGGCGCCTTATCTCAAGGCGTATTTTGCAATCTGGGAAAAGGTGTGGACATATCGGATACCAGAGACGCCCTGGTTCAAGAACCGCGCCAAGGCAGAGATACCTTTCCTGCAGAGGGTGGACGCCACCTATCTGGACGCGCTTCGCTACGAGGATGTGAAGGACGCAATGGACTTGCTGCAGAAATGCGTTGAATATGCCCCCGATGGCAAGGAGAAGATACGCGCCCAGTTCTTCATGGATTATTTTGCCATGGCGGCGGACAAATATTTCCTGCCCTATCTGAACAGCTCCCATCTGGCGGATGAATTGAAGAACCGCGATGTTAAGGGCAGTGTGGTATGCCGTTACGATTTTGCCAAGGGCTACGAGCCATGGGTGCCCTGGCAGCGGGACAAGCATACAGCCGTGCTAAAATACAACAAGGAAGAAGGGCATGATGCGCCTGGCGCGCTGGAACTGAACATCGCAGAATCCCTGCCCACCTCAATGGTGTTCTACAAACGACCGCTGGACTTCGAACTAAAGGCAGGAAAATGCTACCGAATATCCGTTTGGTGCAAGGGACTGGGACTGGAGAAGGCAGGCGACGGCACCGCCTCCATGGTGCTGTACTTCCCGCTGAAGGGTGGCGGCGTGCTGGGGCGCATACCCAATTCTGGAGGCGGTCTTTCCGTAAGAACCACCCTTGCTGAAGAAAATATGCTCTTTGATGGCTGGAAGAAGATGGAATTGTACGTGTCTGTGCCTAAGACGGCCTGGGACATTGTGGCGGGAATCGACTGCCAGCTGGAGGCTACTGTTCGTCCCGCAAATGCAGCTATTCTTTACGATGACTTCCTGGTGGAGGAGCTGGACATGGACGACTTCAAACCATACCAGGAATTCGGCAAGGAAAGAAAGCAGAAGAAAGAAGAGGTCTTTGTAGATCCTAAAACAGGGGAAAAACTCGGACCTGAGTTGATTATGGACGGCGACATGGAGGCTGACAATCTGGATGTGTGGCTGGATTCTTACAATCCAAAACTGAAGGAGAAATCAAAGAGCGTGTCTCATTCAGGCAAGCAGTCTTTGCATATAGTGTCTGATTCTGCTGGCGATGGCGTATTGCAGGTGATACGGCCTGTTGTCTTGAGCGAGCTGTTCTACAAGCCATTGCCTAAGATGAAGGTGGGCGCCACATACCGTGTGCAACTGTGGGTGAAAAATGTGGACAAGGACGGATACAATGACCTGCGCCTTTCACAGACTGGCTTGAAGCATCCGCTGAAGACGGATGATGGTGAATGGCATCTCATCAGGAAATACGTGAAGTATGAGAATCCAATTTACACGGATTTCCTTTGCATTGGATACGGAAGTGCCAAGTCCGACGTCTATGTTGATGACGTGTCACTCCGCGAAGTCATCAACGCAGAGGCGCAGAAATAATCCAACGCAGAGGCGCA
>JAFYGL010000276.1 GCA_017543165.1 Victivallales bacterium
CGCAAGCCACGCTTTGAAGACGGCGAGGAAAAGCCACGCCGTGCCAGAAAGCCCCGCGAACAGGAAGACAATCTGCGTGGTTTCCGCTTTGAAGACCGCACTGCCCCACGCGAAAGACGCAGGCGGGATTCCAAAGACAACCTGAGTGGTCCCCGCCTCGGGGACCACAAAGCCTCCCGCTTCGGGGACCACGCCGAACGCCGCGAAATGCGCAAGAGGGCAGACCACGGCAGAACGCCGCCAGAAGAACTCAGCATTTACGAAATGCCACGGGAAAAGCGGGGCAGTTACAGGGAGGCCGCAGCCTCGTTCCGCGATGGTCTGGGCAAGCCCGCGCGCCGTTCATCAGGGGCAAGGAAAGGCGAGACCTTCAACAGGCATGATTCAGGCGCGCCCAAAGGCAAAGGCAGCCCAAAAGACAGGACAGCAAAAGGCAAAAAGCCCGACAAAGGTGGGAAAACTGGTAAAAGTTGGTATATGGACTAAGGGGAAAAACAATGGATGTAAGAGTAAGATTTGCGCCGTCACCGACAGGTCAGGTTCACATTGGCAACATACGTGCCGCCATCTTCAACTGGCTCTATGCCAGGCACGAGGGAGGCAAATTCCTCCTGAGAATAGAGGACACAGATTTGGAACGCTCGACGCCAGAGGCAATCGAGACTTTGCTCCAGGTTATGGACTGGCTGAAACTGGACTACGATGAAAAACCACCGTTGTACCAGACCACACAGTCGGCAAAGCATCTGGCGGCCGCAGAAAAACTGCTGGCCCAGAACGATGCATACAAGGACAGCAAGGGCGGCGGCGGCGAGGCAATACTCTTCCGCATACCATGGGACAGCGCACGGGTGCCAGGCATAGCAGATGCAGGTACAACCGAAACGCCAGTCCACCAGGAAGTGCCAGTGGTCGTCTCACACAAGGGCGTGGATTATGCTGGCATTTCCAGCAAGGGCAAGCCCGCGCCTGGCGGCGCATGCCTGGCAGGCTTCCACGATTTGAAGGTGCTGGACGCAAATGGGAACGTGATGTTTGTATTGGCAGAGCATTTTGACGAGGTCATGGCAGGCAAGTCATTTGAATTGCCTGGCGCGGCAAAACTCTCTTTCACCAGGCGCACCATTACATACCATGACATTGTCAAGGGCGAAATGACAAAGCCGCTGGACAGCATGCGGGACGTGGTCATCGTGCGCAGCGATGGCTCGCCTGTGTTCCATCTGGCAAATGTGGTGGACGACATAACCCAGGGCATCACACACATCATCCGCGGCGACGACCATGTGGAAAACACATTCCGCCACATCATGCTGTTTGCCTGCCTGGGCGAAAAGTCGCCTTGCTACGGTCATCTGCCCATGATTGTCAATGCGGCTGGCAAGCCCTACAGCAAACGTGACGGAGACGCCTTTGTTGGCGACTTCAAGACAAAGGGCTATCTTGCCGATGCACTGGTGAACTACCTGAGTCTTCTGGGCTGGTCCCCTGGAGACGACCGCGAGAAGATGACACGCGCCGAAATGATTGAGGCATTCACGTTGGAGAAGGCGCAGCGCGGCGCGGCGCAGATGGATTTGCAGAAACTCACAAACCTGAATGGCCAGTACATCGCGGAGATGGACGAGGCCGCATTCAAGGACGAGGCAAAACGGTGGATTGCGTCATTTGCATGGGGAGCCAATGTCAAGGACGATGAACTGGTAGCCAAGGTATGCCTGCTTATGCACAGCCGTGTCAAGGTGTTTGCGGACATTGACCAGTGGGTGTATTTCTTCAACGACATTCCAGACTACGATGAAAAAGTCTGCGCCAAGCAGTTCAAGGATGCCGCGGCAGTTGCAGGCATCAAGTTGCTGCCCGCCAAGTTGGAGGCGCTTGCCGCCTGGGATGCCGCCTCCATCGAGCAAGCGGTGGCCGCCGCCGCAGAAGAAGCGGGACTGGCACATGGCAAATTGAACCAGCCACTGCGTGCCGCGGTAACTGGCACTGGCATCGGCGCAGGCATCTACGAAACCGTGGAACTGCTGGGCAAGGAAAAGACGCTCCGCCGCCTGGCACACACAATAGACAACATTCTCTGAATGCCGTGCCTATGCGGCGCCGAGGCGGCGCCCACTCAGGTTGCCTTAGCGAAAACACATCTGAAACATAATAGAAAAATGTCACAGCCAGTAATAGCGATAATTGGACGCCCCAACGTGGGCAAGTCCGCACTGTTCAACTGCATTCTGCGGAAGCGTGTCTCCATTGTGCACGAGCAAAGCGGCGTGACCAGGGACCACATTGCTGCGCCTGCGGAGCATTTCGGCAAGCATTTCCTGCTGGTGGACACGGGAGGCCTAGGTGTGCACCACAGGGAAAACACCACCGACATATTCGACGGCATGATACGCGAGCAAGTGGAGGAAGTCGTCAAGGAAGCGGCCGCGCTGATATGGGTGGTGAACATACAGGAAGGCGTGACAATACAGGACGAGGAGGTATCGGACTTCATACGCAAGACTGGCAAGCCCTTTGTCATAGCCGCCAACAAAGGCGACAACGACAATCTTCGTTCCGAGGCGGTGCCCGCATTCGCGCGTCTTGGAAGCACTGACATCTTTCCAATCAGCTGCCTGCACGGCGTCGGCATTGGCGATTTGCTGGAGGCTGTTCTGGCGAAAGTGCCCCAGGAAGACTTCGGTGAAAACGAGGTATCCAAGCAGGAGCGCATAAAGGTGGCGGTGGTGGGGCGCCCCAATGTTGGCAAGTCATCCCTGGTAAACAAGATGCTGGGGGAAGACCGCCAGATGGTCAGCGACATTCCTGGCACCACCCGTGATGCCGTGGATGTACCAGTGGACCTGGACTGCAACGGCGAAAGCCTGCCCATTACCATAATAGACACGGCAGGCATGCGCCGTAAGAAGCAGGTGGATACCGTGGTTGAATTTTTCAGCCTGTCCCGTTCAGAGACGGCAATCAAGCGGGCCGACATCATCATTTTCATGATAGACGCCACTGATCCATGCACTGCCCAGGAACGCCGCATCGGGCATCTCATCGTGGAGGCGCAGAAGCCATGCCTACTGCTGGCGAACAAGTGGGACCTGGCACGCAAGGAAGGCAAAACCGAAAAGGAAATGCTGGAGCGCATCAGGCAAGACATGCCATTCATGGCACATGCCCCATTGCTGTTGATTTCAGTGGTGAAGGGTTTCCATTTCAGCGACATAGCGAATCGCCTGCTGCACATACGCGAGCAGATGCGCGTAACGGTGCCCACCGCATTGCTGAACCAGTTCCTGCAAGACATACTGGCGCGCAATCCACCGCCCAGCACTGGCAACAAGCGCTTCAAGATTCTATACGGTATTCAGCGCAGCTGCCCGCCGCCCAAATTCCTGTTCTTCGTGAACAAAAAGGACCTTTGCCCCCAGAATTACCAGCAATACCTGGAAAACCAGCTGAGGGACGCCTTCTATCCAGAGGCGGGATTGCCAATTGTGCTAATTCTGCGTGAACGCGCATCACACAAGCTACAGGAAGTGGATGGCAAACGCCAGGCGGCCGCAGGCGTCAAGAAGAAGAAAGAAGAAGACTACCAGGCAAAGAAGCGCAGGGCCAGAAGATAATTTATTATCCACAGAGGTAATTTCAAAACCATCGCACCAAGCCGCAAACTGTCGGAGCCGCTGGCTTTAGCCAGCGGGAAAGGCATGCATTTCCAATAGTTTTGCAATTACATCCTTAATTATTTATGATTGAGCAACTAACATTGCAGCCTGGTGAAAAACTGGTGCTGGCCTCTGCCTCGCCACGCAGGGCGGAACTTCTAGAAAAAGCAGGTATTCCATTTGTGAAGTGCCCTGTGGACTTTAACGAGGACAGCATCAAAGAAAAGCAGCCGTCTCGTCTGGTGCGCCTATTGGCGGAGGCAAAGGCAGAGGCCTGCCCACAAGATGGCCTTGTGCTGGGGGCGGATACAGTCGTTGCGCTGGAAGGACGTATTTTTGGCAAGCCAGCCAATATGGACGCAGCACGCTCCTTTTTGAAAACACTCTCTGGCAGGACACACCAGGTACACACTGGGGTATGCCTGCGTAGAGGAAATGTGAAATTTAGCTGGACAGCCACCAGCCAGGTAACATTCAAAACTCTGGATGACAGTGCCATCAATGAATATTTTTCCCACGTTAATCCCCTGGACAAGGCAGGAGCCTACGCAATACAGCAAAAAGGAGAGTTAATCATAGCCTCGCACGAGGGGCTTCTCTCCACTATTATAGGCCTGCCTGTTGAAGAGGTCTGCCAAGTGCTCAAAAACAATGTCCATTGAGATAACTTCAGAACTGCCAATGTGAGCGCCTTAAGGTGCTCACTCAAGTTGGAGTTTGGGCAGGCAAAGCACTGGTATTTGGCCTTGTAATTACCTTTTGATATGCATAACGCCTTTTTTTTCAAATAAAAATGACTTTTTTCAAAAAAAAAATGATTTAGGGTATTGCGCCCCTATTTCAAGTTTGTTATAATTAGCGCTGTCAGACGGAAACGTCAGTAAATCAAATGTTTTCTTGAGTGAGAACG
>JAFYGL010000277.1 GCA_017543165.1 Victivallales bacterium
CCTCGGCGCCCACATCAACTGCGCCACGCCAGCGGCAAGCCCCCACTGTCCACTGTCCACTAGTGGAAACTTATTTTCTGCCTTTGAGCGCCCTGGCAAGCTGGTCGGGGCATGAGGTGGGGCCGCCATTGCAGCTTATGCCGCTGAGACGCCTGATGACCTCATCGCATTTCATTCCCTGCACAAGTTTCGCCACGCCCTGGAGATTGCCGTTGCATCCGCCAGTGAACTGCACAGAAGAAACGCAGTCGTCATCGTCAATCTGCAAATCAATGCACTCGGAACAAGTTCCACTGCAATTGTAATGAATCTTTTTCATAGTTTTATTCCCCGTTTTATACTATTTGTTTAACCAGTGTTTAAGGTACCACAAACCGAAAAGCACAGCCTCAGCCGCATCGTCATCGTATGCGCATTTCGGTGGATTGCCGCAATCGTGCGCGATTTTCAGCGCCATGGCCTCCGCCACCGCCTTTGCCTGCTGTCCAGAACGCCTCTCACGCGGCAGCAACATGTCCTCCCGCCATTCCTCTGCGGAGAATTGCAGCACTGGCAACGATGCGCGCTGGATGCCTTTCCTGAAAATATCAGCGATTTCGCCCTGCCCTTCAAGCACCACCTCGGACACGCCTTCAATCTCAGCAAGTATGGAGGGCAGCGCACGCTTTAGTGTCATGCGTTTGGTAAAGCGCGTGGAGCGCGCCCTGATGAGGATTCCGTTCTCCTCAAACCATGCAAAGCCTGCCTTCATCCCCACATCTATGGCGAGAAGTATCCTTGATTGCCGTGGCTTGTCTTCTTGTTTGTCCATTTCTCATCACACCTGAATTGCAACTTAATGTACCATTGCCAGACCTCTTTTCCAGAAGGAAAGCCCAAAAATATCATTTGCGCCCCGCAACAGCCGCATGGGAACATCGCGTCCTGACGCGCGGCCAATGGCCGCGCGAATCACCCGCGCGGAACAGCAGCCGCATGGAAACATCGCGTCCTGACGCGCGGCCAATGGCCGCGCGAAGAAGCGCCCCCAAATAGCGCACCTCCATTTGCAAATATGCCTGCCGCATATATAGTGAGCATATTTTTTCAAACCGCAATCCTAAATCAGTTGCTCAAAAAGTGAACCGCCTCCAAGCTAATATATGCCTTCTATGCGTGACCTTGTGCTGGTCAACGGAAGTCGTGTTGTATGCCTGCATACCAGACTCCATCCCAGCATTCGCCACATCCTGCGTGACTTCCCTCGCAGGCTCCCTCCTACTGTTCGCGGCATTCCATAGACGCGCCATCGCCGCCCTGCGCAAGAACGGACGCTCTTTGATTCTCGGCTCACTTCTGCTCTCTATCCTGAATGCCTCCTACAACACAATGTACCTCTATGGATTGAAGTCATTTGACGTCACCAGCGGCTCATTCACATTCTGCATGACAGTCGTGGTCCTGCCCGTCATATTGCTGAGCGCCAGAAGAAGCATCAGCCTTGAAACATGGATTTCAGTCCTCATTGTCTGCATGGGAATCTCCATTGCGCTTGGTCCTTCTCTGCAAGGCGAACAACTGCCTGGCCTTGCAATCATGACTGGCGGCTGCCTGCTCAGAGCCATATTCATCGTTATTCTGGCTGACATGGCAAAAAAGTACGACCCCCTTTCCATCGCGATTTTCCTGGGTTTGTTTGCAGGCTTGTTCTCAATGGTATTCTGGTTCTTCCAGGACCCGCATTTGTTCTTTGGACTGCCCATCACAAGGACTTTGATTGCCTCATGGGCCATCTACTCCTACTTCATCGTCGCCATTTCACAGGCATTCAATATAATCGCAATGAAGTACGTCACAGCCACAAACGCAACCGTCGTCTATTCACTGGAAATCGTGTTTTCAATAACATGGGGCGCCATCCTGCCAGCCAACCTCATCACACCTGTAAAACTGACGCCATTCACAGTCATTGGCGCCGCGCTCATCATCGCTGGCAGCCTGGCTGAAATCCTCGACATCAGAGGCAAACGAGGCAAACGCGAAAGCCTAACACAGAAGGAAAGCACATGAACAAACAACTTCGCCAGTACCTACTGCTTCTGCTAGTGTATCTGATATTCGCATTGCCATTCAAGGCAATGACGCTTATTCCAGGCTTTTCGGATGTGCGCCCAGTCACCGCACTCGCCCCTATATACGGCGTGTTCTTCGGCCCGATGGGATGCCTCGCCTGCGCATTGGGCAACCTGATTGGCGATGCCTGCGACAACGCACTTCGCTGGTCATCCCTCGCAGGATTCTCCGCAAACTTCTTCGGGCCATTCTTCACATGGTTCCTTTGGAAGACATTCGGGCGGCATCCATTCGCACTAAGGACGATTCCAGACCTTCTCTTTCACGCGCTTGTCATCATATTCGTGGCAATCATTGAAACAGCCATAATCACACCCTCCGTAGCATACGCATACCCAGATGTCAATGCCAAATTGTTCGCATACACCGTCTTTCTAAACACAAGCATATTTCCGCTCGTGTTCGGCATCCCTCTGGCTATCATCATGCAGGAAGAACTGGGCTTCAAACCTTATTCCAACTGAACTGTGGACTGTGGACTGTGGACTGTTCTGTGGCGGGCGAATTCGCCCGCCTAACCACGGCTTTTCGCCCCCAGGCACCCACTGTCCACTGTCCACAGTTCAGTTGGAATAAGGTTTGAAGCCCAGTTCTTCCTGCATGATGATAGCCAGAGGGATGCCGAACACG
>JAFYGL010000278.1 GCA_017543165.1 Victivallales bacterium
CAGAACAGGTATCAAATCACCTTGGTTGCAGAACAGAGCCAGAACCGTGCCAGTGGCGGTACACTCCAGATCCTGGGTGGATTTGTCTGTCTCGATAACACCGATCTTGTCTCCAGCCTTGACCTGGTCGCCAACCTTGACACACCACTCGGACAAAACGCACTCTTCAACAGAATTGCCTGCCTTCGGCATAACAACTGCATTTGCCATAAAACTTCTCCTTGCAAAGAATTGTTCTTGTTTATTTATTTAAGGGAAAACTCTTGGGTACTTTTCTTGTAATTGACGTACAGGCGAAATATACGGCATTCAGCCCATTATTCAAGTTGAAAGGTGCTTTTTTAACTTTTAACTGGTCCCCAAGGGATAATCGGTCAGCCCTTTCTTTAACGCAGAGGCGCAGAGGCGCAGAGGCGCAGAGGCGCAGAGGTTTCAACGTAGAGACGCGGAGGTTTTAATTAGTTTTTTTAAGGTCCAGTTTTATGTCCCATAAGTTCCATGAAAACTCTGCTCTCATGGAACAAAGAATAAAAAACCTCTGCGCCTCCGCGTCTCCGCGCCTCTGCGTTGAAACCTCCGCGCCTCTGCGTTGAAAAAACTCTGCGTTGGATGTCTTGTCAAGAGGATGGCAATTCGGCAGTGAAGCCGTCCATGTATTCCTGCATTTGCCGGTGGATGCGGTCGGGGATGGGGACCTTGACTTGGTTAACAAAGTCAAAGCAGACGATGACCTCCGTGCATACCACGGCCAACTGCCCGTCCTCGGTGTAGATATGGTGCTCCAGGATGAAGCTTGTGTGTTTGGTCTCCTTCTGGAAAGTGTAAATGCTGACCATGCCAGGGTAGTGCAGTTGTTTCAGGAACTGCAAGGACGTGGCCGCCTCAATGGGGCCGAACTCCATGCCTGGATATGGCGGCAGGCCAATGCCCTTCACATATTCTATCCTGGCCGCCTGGCAATATTTCACTATGGACACGTTGTTCACGTGCCCCAGCAAATCCAGTTCGCTCCAGTCAATGCGTATTT
This sequence comes from Victivallales bacterium, assembly GCA_017543165.1. The sequence continues at coordinate 1,028 of JAFYGL010000278.1, forward strand.
TAAGTAATTGAACTTTCATAAGCCAAGTAATTATAGCGCACACGCATTTAGTGCGTGTGCGCACAAGGGCCATTTGCTAGTTATCTGCCGCCCTTATCTGCATCCTTGTTCTTTTTGGAGAAAACGCGACCGAAGAGTTTTTTCCAAAAGTCCTCGAAGCAGATATAGATGACAACCAGAAACGAAAAGGCAATTGTGCCTCCAAAAACAAGCCACATAGCCCAGACCATTAATTTGTAAGGCTCCATATTTTCTTCCTTTGTTAAAAATTGAAAGTTCGCCAGAATGTTTCACGCCTGGCGAATATGGACCTGCCCTGACTTGTATGTGCCTGAAAAACAGCTTGCTTGCGCAACCAGGTCTGGCATTGTTGCGAAATACGAGACATTTTGCGCGGAATGAACATATTTCACGACTGCCTGGAACGCCTGGCACCTCCTGCACATAACTGCCGTCGGCCCGCCTGCCCCCGGAACCAGACTGCAGAGCCTGCTCCTCAAGCAGTTTTGCAAAATCAATGCTTTGCCCGCCATTGCAGACGCAGGCCTCCATGGCCTCGCGCTTCGCCTCCTGGCAAGGGAGTACAAAATGCAAGTACCCAACGGCCAGCAGGAACAGCAATATCAAACTAAGCAGGCGTTTCACGTTCAACAAAGGAAAATGGAAAGCATTGCGAAGCAATTACCTTTTACTTCAGTTCAACCACTGCAAAGCAATGGTAGTTAAGCGACATCTCCAGCACATTGCCCTTGAATGAAATGACCTTGCTGCCAAAGTCGCCCAGTTCCAGCGGCGCGCGCACCGCTGGAACACGAGCCTCCTTGAAGCGCACCTTCAGCCAGTCGTAGTCCTTGTCAGGCGCGGTCATCGTATCCAATGCGGTCCTAGGCGGATTCTTCACATTCAGTTTCTTCCAGTCAAAGGACACCTTGAAGGTCTGGTTCTTGTGTTCCCTGCCCACATGGCTGACGACCGCCAGCACCTTGTCCCCCTTGGCATAGCAACTGACATAGATGTTCTCGGCGCCGCTGACCTTGGCTGGTTCACGCCAGTAGCCGATGAACTGCGCCTTGTCCACCCCAAAGGCGTCATAAACCCGTATCAACCTGTCGAACAAGGCAAAGTTGTTTCTCCACAGCGCGGTGATGGTGTTGTGGATTAGCGTGCCTGCCAGCGAGGCCTTTCCCATGCGGAACTGGTACGCGTCCCTGGTCTCGTCCCCGCCGCCGAATTTTGGGAGCAGGTTGTCGAATGGCATATAGACGCTGTTTGTCACGCCGATGGGCAGTGTGGAAAGTTCCGCTGCGAACATCTCGATGCCGTATGTGTCCAGAATGTCCTTCTTGTTGTGAAGCAGATTGCTGGAGGCCTGCCGAACCTGCTCGCCATTCAGCAAGTGCGATGTGAAGGAATAGATTGGGAACATGTTGCAGTCCGTATTGTGCACCACTATGACTGGGTCCTTTATGCCCACCAGCGTCTGCACGTATGCGATTTTGCGGTAGAATTCCCTCATGCCAAGGAGGGGCAGTTTGTTGAGGCAGCCATGATTCTCGTTGGAGCAGACTGGCACGTTGCCAAAGTCAAAATACACGCCCTTCATCTTGGGATGGCGTTGCAGCATCTTATACACGCGGTACGCGAAGAAGGAACTGGCGCTGGTTGTGGGGCAGCAGTCATAGACAAAATGGCCAGTGTTGCTGTAGTCCATGGCAATTTCGGGGCGAATTGTCCACTCCGCCTTGTATGCGGCGACTTCAGGATATTTCACGGACAGGAAGCGCGCGCAGAGATATGGAACGGGGCGCACGTTGTACTCGTCCTTGACCGCCTCCAGGGCCAGTTTCAGCGCATTGTCGCGATTGTGCCCGTCCCTGTCGTCGATGTCCCCGAAGAAACTGCCCAGGTCACCGCCCTTGACACCTGGAGGATAGCAGATGTAGGACACATCGCCTGTGGGACGCCTGCCAGGCCTGTTCAAAGCATCGGTATAGCCGAAGCCCAGCGTGTTGAATGGATAATTTGGCGCCAATGGGCGCACTGGCGTCGCCATGATGCCAAAACTGAACTTGAATGGCTTGCCAGCCTGCATCTTTTCCGCCACTCGCACGGTCAGAACCGCCTTGTCCCCATTCTTCTCAATGTTGAAAGTCCTGGTGGAAGGCACATTCCAGTTGGCGTGTGTTTCGCTGAAGAAGCAAAGGCCCTTTTCCTCGTTGCCAATCCACAGAACGGGGAAGTACTTGAGGACGGTGGTGCCGTCCTCCACCTTGCGGGTGATTTTCGAGCCCCAGGTGGCGCCAGCCGCGCAATGCAGATACTTGGCAAACCGCGGATTCAGCTCGAACTGCAAGTCCAGTTTGGAAGTGGCGGAAGGCGTAACTGTAAGTTCGTTCCACAGCACGCCGTCATACTCCAGCCATCCCTGCGAGGCGACCTGCGTCCCCTTGGCATTGAAGTCCACCCTGTGGGGCCTTGCGCCCTCCACGACGAATGCAGTCGCCTCGGCTGGCTTGCCATTCAGCAGAATCTGCGCTGGCTTTGCAAAAAGCCCTTCGCCCTGGCTGGAAACCTGAACTGGCAAAAAGCCCTTGTCAAAGTCATATTCCTTGCCTGAAAGGCTTGAGCGGAAGCCCTCGCCCTTGCGGTCGGTCTTCATGGCGGAGAACGGCGGCAGTATCACATCCTTGGGGAACTCCATCTTCTCCCACTCGCCATATCCAGGATAGAACAGCTTCTTGTGCGCCTGGGCCTTGCCCGCCTTGTCCACCAAGGCAACCTCGTAGTCGCCCTTCGGCAAATCCCTGTTGAACGCAAGTTCCAGCGCAGGGGCGCTGGTCTCCACCTTGGACAGTTCCTTGCCGTCCTTGTCCAGCAACTTGATTGTGCCGACGAAGCCTGGCCCCAGTTTGCTGCGCATCACCACATCCTTCAATTTGACGACAACCTTGCCTTGCAGGAACAGCGGCACCACATCGAAGAAGTTGTCATCCAGTTTCATGGGCACAATCTCCCGCATCACTGCCTTGTTTCCAGCAAACAGCGTATATACCAGGCAGTCATAGTCTGGCAATGCAATCAGGTCCTTGTGGGAATCCTGCACCATCTCGCCTGGCTTGAGGATGTATTCCCTCCTGTAGAGCGGGATTGGCTGCGCGGTGCCGTCCAGTTTGCCAAGTGCAAGCAGATACACGGCCTTGCCGCCATTCTGCGAGGCGATGCGGTATTCGTAGGCATATTCGCCAGTGTTGGGGTTGCCCTGGCTGAGCATCTGCAAGGTGGGCGCTGGCGCGAACTCCATCTCAATCATGGCTTCCGCCGTATAGGCGCCGCCAGTGATGTTGAGGGACGAGTGATTCCCGAAGTCGGGCAACTTCCAGGAACGGCAGAAGTTGAATAGAACAGGCTTCTTCGGCGCGCCATTGTAGTTCAAGGTCTTCCATGGAATGGCGATTTCGCCCTGCCAGAGGATTGAATCGTCTATCTTCATTTCCTTGCTGGTCTTGTAGGTCCACTCCCCGTTCCACTTGACCTCCTTCAGGCGCTCGCAATAGCCTCCAGCCACATTGCCTGCAAAACGGTAGTTCTCGTCCTTGTCATTGACAATGTACAACTCGAAAGATTCAGTGCCCCAGACCTCGGGTTCTATGTCCGCAGTGCGCACATCCCCTTCCTGCAATGGCACATGGGGCGGGAACAATGTGGTGAAAGCCAGGTAGAAGTTCTCCGCATCGTAGGTCACCTTGAAGTCATGTGGCGGCAATGCGCCGCTGTTTTGGGGGAAGTTGCCCTGGATGAGGCGTGGCATGGAGGCCGCGTATTCCCAGGCCTTGTCGTTCAGCTTGCCGTCTATGACAGGCTTTGCCGCGAACTTCGCCTGCAATGGCGGCACCGTCAATTTCATTGGCTGGCTCTTCGCAAGAGGCTGCAATTCAATGCCCTCCAGTTTGGCCACCGCCTCGGGTGCAAGCGCCTCGTCATAAAGCGCCAGCGCCTTGATGTGCATGTCATCCGCCCATGGCGCGGGCCTCACCCAGCCATCCACATAAGGCCCGATATTCAGGTTGCGCACAATCCTGGACAATGGCAGGGGCTGCTCCGCCTCGTCCACCAATTTGCCATCAAAATACACACGCGCCTTTGCGCCGTCCCAGCTAAAGCCCAGCATGTATTCCTTGCCAGGCTGTATCGTGAACTGGCGCTTGGTCGCGAAGTTCACATTGTATGTCTTGGCCCTGTCCGAGAATGTGAACACCAGCGTCTTGTTGGAGAAGCAGTGGAAGCCCACGGTAAGGCGGCTGCCTGTACGCAACTGCACTATCGTCCTGGTTGTGTTGAGCTTGCCCTGGGGCGCGTCAAAGGAGCATTTGAAAAGCACAGTGCCCTGGTTGTCCCCCAGCAAAGACGCCGCTGGAAACGAAAGGCCATATTTCCCGAAGGCAAGCCCCCTGTCATCCCTGGCGCCCTCAATCTTGTATTCCTTGCCCGCCACGGTGAAGGCACTGTCCTTCGTGAAGTCCAGTTTCAAGGTCTCCTTCGCAAACGCAGTCAACGCAAATGCGCATAACAACACATAAAAAAACGTAATTCTCATTGCTACTCCTTTTTAATTGTCTAGGTATCTAGGTATCTAGGAAACTAGGGGTTTTCCTCCAGTTCGTCGATGTCGTAGGAAATCTGGTAGGTGCTGGTTATACGCTGCACCTCGTCAATGCTGGTCAATCCCAGGCTGACCTTCTCCCAGCCATCCTGGCGCAGGCTGCGCATGCCGCGCTCCATTGCCGCCTTGCGCAAATCGCTGGTGCCAGCGTGTGCGGAGACCATGTCCTGTATCTCCTCGTCCAGCAGGAAGAATTCATATATTGCGACGCGTCCCTTGTAGCCAGTGTGGTTGCACTCCAGGCAGCCAGTGCCCTTCCATGCCTTGACTTCCTCCGCAGGTATGCCTAGCACATTCGCCATCTCGGCACGCACACGCCTTGGAATGAATTCTTCTTCTTTCTTACAATGCTTGCATATTCTACGCACCAGGCGTTGCGCCAATGCCGCCACAAGCGAGGCCGCCACCAGATATGGCTCTATCCCCATGTTGACCAGGCGGTTCACCGCGCCAACAGAATCGTTGGTGTGAATCGTGGAGAGCACCAGGTGCCCCGTCAATGCGGACTGAATGGCGATTTCTGCGGTTTCGTTGTCACGTATTTCGCCCACCAGTATGATATCAGGGTCATGCCTCAATATGGAGCGCAACGCGGCGGCGAATGTAAGGCCAATCTCCGCGTGCATCTGTATCTGCGACGTGCCCTGGAGTTCGATTTCCACAGGGTTTTCAACAGTGATGATTTTCCTTTCGGGATACCTGTCCCTGACGTATGCCAGCGCGGCGTAGAGGGTTGTGGTCTTGCCGCTTCCAGTAGGCCCTGTCACCAGCACGATGCCATGGGGCAGGGACACCAGCTTTGTCAGCAACGCCAACTGGTACTTGCTCAGGCCCAACTGCGCCATTTCCAGGAAGACCGCGCTGCTTGCCAGCACGCGCAGGCATATCGTCTCGCCGAAACGGGTTGGCATGATTGACACACGCAGGTCGGAAGGCTCGCCATTCAGCGTCAGCCTGATACGGCCGTCGTGGGGAAGGCGTTTTTCCGCGATGTTGAGCCTTGCCATGATCTTCAGGCGTGAGACTATTGCCTCGTGCAGTTTCAGCATTCCAGGCGGCGTGGGCGTCTCCCGCAGCATGCCGTCAATCCTGTAGCGCAGTTTGATTTTGTCACGGAATGGCTCTATGTGGATATCGGTGGCATGCTGCTTCAATGCCTCGGCAATTATTTCGTTCACCAGCTGGATGATGGAGGCGTCGCTTTCCGTATCGTCGATGACCTGTTCTTCCCTGTCATCGAAGGTGCCTTCCACCGCGCCGTAGTTCTGCGCCTGGCGCTCCTGGTTTATCTGCAATACCTTGCCTGCGCCAAGGCCGTAGATTTTCTTCAGCGTATTGTCTATTTCGTTTGGAGTGGCCAGCACGGGGTCCAGTCGCAGTCCCAGCAGCAGCCTCAATGTCTCCCTGTCCCTGATGGCTGGCGGCGATGAGAACGCCGCCTTCATGGTGCCCTTTTCCAATGAAATAGGCACAAACTGGTATTTCAACGCCACCTTAGGCGGCACCTTCGCCGTCGCATCCGGGGAAATCTGCTGCTCCGCAAGAATGCAGAACGGCAGCCCCGTCACCTTGCTCAATGCCCGCTGTATCTGCTCCTGGGTGGAATAGCCCAGCGCCAGCATGGCCTTGTGGGCAGGC
>JAFYGL010000279.1 GCA_017543165.1 Victivallales bacterium
AGATGTCCTGCTCAAGTCCTGCCGCTTCATCGCCGCTGACGAACTGCCCAAGCTGGCTTTTGGGCTGGAGCTGGACGATTTCCGCTGCTTCCCAGGCGCCCCTTCGCTGCGCGTCTTGCATTGGCGCAACCAGGAAGGCGACTTGTATCTCTGCCTGAACGAGGACCAGAAGGACACTGTGGACATTGAGTACAGGACGCCGATTGCGCGAAAGGACTATGTGTATTTCCCCGCGAGCAATGAGCTGTGGCAGTCAACGGGGCGTCTGTGCCTGGAGCCTGGGCAAAGCGCAGTGCTGTGGTATCCGCTCCAGGCCTTGTCTGAGAAGCTGCCTTTGCAGAAGCGCATTTCAAAGCATGTCAAGCTGTCTGGAGCCTGGCGGTTTGCGATACGGCCTGTCGGCGGCGAATGGCGTGATCTTGAAGATTTTTCCGGACGGCAGCTTGACGAAGCCCCGGAACTTGAACGTTTTTCAGGCGATCTGCTTTTTAGACTTGAATTTACGCTGGAGCTTCCCCAGGATGCGGGGCGGCTGCTCATCGGACTTGCTGGCTTCGAGGGAGCTGCCTCATGGAAGCTTAACGGCCTTGAATTGTCGCCCCTGTGCGGCAAGCCGCATCGGGCCGTGGCGACAGATTGCCTGAAGGAGGGGTGCAATGTCCTGGAGATAGTCCAGCATACAACGCCGCATCGCCTGTATCCAGATTCCGTGTTCGACAAGGATTTTCCTCCAGAGCGCTTTCCTGTTCCTGATGTGGAGCTGCTGGTGGAAGAAAAATGAGGGAATGCGGTTTGTAATTCACTTATTGGTGTGTATACTTCAAATCTTTAAATGTATTTTTGACTGGTTGAATTCAAAACAAGAGCATAAATCGGGAGAAATGCGGATGAAAAAATGTTTTTTGGTTCTGTCATTGTTGCTTGTTATTGCCTGTGCTGGCTGTGTGCATACACCAGAGGCCCCATTGGATGCAAGGGTGACCTTGGCTCCAGGTCTAGGCAGAAGCATTTATGTGACAAGCGTGCGCTGCGTCAAGGGCAACTCGGGCTTCTACAATTTCCAGGCGAATGTTTCCAACAACGCCCGCTCGCAGGCAAGGCTGGAATACAAGGTGCAATGGCTTGATGCCGATGGCCTTGAAATCGAATCCGCCCTCAGCACTTGGCAGATCATGGCAATCCAGCCAATGGAGATCAAGGGGCTGAGCGCCGTTGCGCCTAGCCAGGAGGCCGTGGATTTCAGATTCTATGTCAGGCCGTTCAGGCGCTGATTCATCAAAGGAGGTACGTCAACGATGAAAAAAACTTTTTTGTCAGCATTTTTTGTGTTCATGACCTTGCTCGTCGCGGGATGCGCAACACCCAGGACCCAGATTCTCGCGCCAGGCGAAACTGCCAAGACGACCAGTGACATAAACATGGACGACGTGGAGTACGCCGTGGCAATCGCCGTGCAGTCCCTGCTCAAATATGACAGGATCAAGATGCTTCCTGGCGGGAACAGGGCCGTCACGGTCGTGCCAAGCACTAAGATCGACACTACCCGCAGGGGCTCTGGAGCAGATGCGCTGGCGGACGAGATTACCGTCAGGCTTCAGGAGGAGCTCACCAACAGCGGCAAGATTCTTGTCTTCGATCCAGAGGCCGCGCAATACGCCACTGGCAATGTTCCGCAAGTGCAATATGCGCTCATCAGCGTGCTGCGCTCCCGTAATGTGACACAGGACGACGGCATGGTGCAGATCGAATATTCTCTTAATCTGAAGCTGATTGACAGGGCCAGCGGCACCCAGTATTGGCAGAAGACCGTGCCTCTTCGCAAGGTGGCGGCCCGCAGCAGAGCAATGTGACGTGAATTTAGCGGGAAAAGGATAAACATGAACAGCAAAAAAATTCTCTTGGTAGTTTCATTTATCTGCGCATTTGGCATTGGCGTTCATGCAGCCGAAGGGCAGAAGGAAGTCTCCGCTGATGGAGCCGCCTCAATCAATGCCGATATGAAGGCGTACGCGAAGACTTCCTCGGAGTTGATAGAAGATGCCTTCAAGGCATTTGCGAAGGAGCGTGAAATAGCTTCCTACGGAGTTCCAAACGCAAAAGGCACGGTTTATTTTACCGGCAAGGCGCGCGTCAGCGTAAACGTGAACAGCCCGAATTTCATAAAGGCCAGGGCCTTTGCATACGAAAAGGCGCAGATGAACGCTATTTCCGAAATGGTCATGGATTTGACTGGCACGGAGATGATAAAGACTATCAGGGAATACTATAGCGATGAATCCGATGACAGGCTTGAGGAACCAAAGGATTTGGAGGAGGCGAAGGACGCAGTCTCAACAAAGATCAAGGCATTGACTGAGGCTGCCCTGGATGAAGGGCTGCGCAAACTCGGCCAGGACCCAGCAAAATATGGCAAACAACTGGAGAAGAAGCGCGCATTGTTCAAGGACAGCATCTACAAGCAGTCCATAAAGAAGGCGGTGTTCCGTGCCAGCGGTTTCCTGCCTGTCCAGACCTTCGAGTCGCGCACGGCGGATGGAACATACAGCATCGGTGTTGTTCTGCGCATGGATGCCGACTGCGTGGAGATTGCAAAGAGCCTGTACCTGAAGCGCCTCCCGCTTATCAGGATGAATGGCGGCCTCTCCATAGAGGAGGCATTGCCGAATGATGAGGAGTTGCTGACGCAGTTTGGCGTCAGACTCTATTTTGATGAGAAGGGAAATCCGTCGTTGCTCAGTTTCGGCACTTTCGGCTCTAATTACACGGGCAAGAACGAGCGTCGCCAGGAACGCGCCATGGAACATGCCTTCATGCAGGCTGAGGCGATTGCAAACGAGCAGCTGACCACCTTCATCAACAGCACAATCTCTGTGGTGGAGCAGTCGGACAAGAGCGACAATGAATTCGAGGGAGTCAAGTTTGATGAAAACGGCGCGGCGACAGAGGAGAGCTTTACTAAAATCATAGACCGCATCATGAAGAGCTCCACTGTGACTGGATTCGACACCATGAAGGGGCGCAGCACCGTGAAGAAAGTGACGCTCAATCATCCTTCGGGACATAAAATCGCCTGCGTGGTGCGCCGC
>JAFYGL010000280.1 GCA_017543165.1 Victivallales bacterium
AATGATGCTTTTCATGTTAACTGGTGGTAGTTCAGGGGGGACGGCTGGAGGAATCAAGATCACCACGCTGGCAGTCCTATTCTTCGCCTTTACATCAACAGTCCAAAACAAGAAGGATATCACTTGCGGCAGCCGCAGAATCCCCACGTCATCGGTTGTTCAGGCGGTCGCCGTGGTCATTGCCTCGATGACGGTGCTGTTGACAATTATCATCATGCTACTTACCACCCAGGACGCTGGTGCACGGGAACTTATCTTCGAAAGCGTTTCCGCACTGGGCACGGTTGGACTTTCCCTGGGAGTCACTCCCGAACTGGATGAAGTTGGAAAAATCATCATCATGACGGCTATGTTTGTTGGCAGGATCGGCCCACTGACTTTTTTCCTGCTTTTAAGTGATAAAAAGAGCACCCCGCAGCCTGGACTTCCGCCAGTGAAGATTCCTCTGGGGTAAATCAAGAACGAGGAACTGCTGTACTATGAGTAAACAGATTATGATTATTGGTCTGGGACAATTCGGAATGTCCCTGGCACGAACCCTGGCCGAACGTGGCGCAGAGGTGCTGGCAGTGGATATTTCACAGGAAAAAATCAATGCGGCGGCGGAATTCGTTTCCCGAGCCGTGGCCATCGACGCCACTGATGAGAGCGCGCTGGCGGGCCTTAGGCCTGCGGAACGAGATGCTGTTGTCTGCTCCATGGGAGATTCCTCAAAGGAGGCAGCCATCATTTGCACTGCGCTTCTGCGCCAGATGGGCTGTCCCTGCATCATCGCAAGAGCGTGGAGTCCTACATATCGGCGGATTCTTTTCATGGTGGGGGCCCACGAGGTCATCTCACCCGAACAGGATTACGGCAAGCATTTCGCCACCTGTCTGATGCATCGGGAGTTGCTTGCATACATAGACTGGAATGGAGAACTTTCCCTTTCGGAGATAAAGCCGCCTCAGTTTATGGTCGGGAAGAGTCTGATTGAACTGGCATTGCCTAAAGAATACGGCATCATCGTGGCGGCGGTTCGTCGCAACGGAAAACTCTCAAGACCTAACCCTGAGATTCCCATAGAAGCAGAGGATGCTCTTCTCATTGTTTCGGATGAAAACGCAATAGATAGGCTTTCGGAGGTCAAATAATGCGCCAAACAGTTACAGTTAACGGCATATTCAAGCTTCTTGCGACCTTCAATCTGCTGATTGCATTTGGCGCAATATGGAGTCTTCAGAGGATTGGTCCAGAGGTTCAGCGCATCTATCAGCGTAACGTGGTCAGTCTTGGCGCCTGTGAAGAAATGCTTTCAGCTATGAGTCCAGCAAAAATAGAGATGGTAAAATTTAGCCAGGCTCTGGCAAGAGCAGAAAGCAACATCACCGAAAAAGGAGAAAAGGAGGCCCTAAACAAAATCAAGGCTTTGCTTCCTGAACTTGAGGCTGACCAGAAAGAAGCGATAAAGGAAGTTGTGGGAGAAATTGTTAAGATTTCCGCTTTTAATAAGAAGGCAGTTGCGGATTCAGTCCGCAAGGCTCAGCGTTTCCAGCAGGCAGGTGCATGGTGCATTGTCTTTCTTACGCTCCTTTTCTTTCTGCTTGCACTCTATTTCGGTCGGCGCTTTCGCAGAAGGTTGTTGCTCCCAATTGAAGAACTGCATTCTGCTGTGGACGCTTTTCTTGGTGGAGATAAAATGCGTCGCTGCAACATGCCTTTCGCTGAAGATGATATGAAGAAAATCTTCAAGGCAGTAAACGAACTGATGGACAGACTCTGCCGTTTCTTGTAGTTTTTCCTTACGCAGATGACGTCGGACTTCAGGATAATTGTCTCAATAAGTGGAGAACAAAAAACAAATTTGATTAGTTAAGTTGCTAATCAAATTGCCGACTGTATATTATTTCAGCAGACATTGCGATACACAGTTGAAAAAAGGTTTGAGAAGAATGGAGACTGTCAAGGTATTGATGAAGGCGCTGGCGAATGACACACGTCTGGAAATCGTGCGAATGCTGCTTGGCAAGCCGATGTGCGTCCACGCATTGGCAAGGCATTTCCAGGTGTCGGAGCCGACCATCTGCGTCCACATACGCGTGCTCAGGGAGGCGGGGCTTGTATCAGGGGAAAGAAAAGGATATTTTGTCCATTATAAGGCAAACCTGGAAATCATACAGGAATTGGCCAGTCAATTCGCCGATTTAAGCACTCCAAAGCAAGTTGCCTCCCAGAAATGCCATTGTCATGAAGAAGGGCACTGCCAATGCCACGCAAAGGAAAAACACAAAAATGAGACATCATCTAAAAAACGCCGTTAAGATTTTGCTGGTCGCCGTTGTGGCGGGCATTGGCTATTATCATTTTCGATTGTCGCCTGTCACGGTTCAGGTGTCATCACCCAAAAAGCAAGATATAATGGACACAGTGTTCGGCACGGGGACGCTGGAAGCGAAGACTGTCGTTGCCATCAGCCCCAGAAACACGGGGCAGCTTGCGGAGCTGTTTGCCGACCAGGGCGACACCGTGGAGGCTGGACAGACGCTCTGCAAGATGTCGGCGGAGGATTTGCGGC
>JAFYGL010000281.1 GCA_017543165.1 Victivallales bacterium
ATAATCCTGCTACTAATAATAATGCAACTAATAGTAGTGTTTTGCTTTTTTTCATATTTCCTAAAAACAGAACAGACTTCCACCTTTAACAGGAGGAAGTCTGTTCTTCTAGTGAATTAACTATTTCGCATTAGGAACGCTTCTTCATGCGGGCTGCGCCGAAGACTGTGCCCATGGAGAGAAGACCAACGAAAAGAAGGCTTGGAAGTGGGCCACCAGTTGGGGTGACAGTATGACGCTCAAAAGCAGTGTCATCGTAGATAGCCACGAACTCGCGGCCAATGCCTTCTCCGTCACCGTATGTGCCATTGTCAATGCCGAAGTTTACGCGGACATTGCCTGCCAGGTCGCTGGTATTGTGCTGGCGGGAGCGCATCAGTGTTTCGTTGCTTGCATCCTGGACAAACTGATAGGTGTCAACTGTGTCAATTCCATCTTCGGGGATTGTGGACATCACCAGGTAGATTTCGGCGTCGTTCTCAAAATAGTCCAGGAAATAACCAGTGGCTGTATTGGTTTGAGGTCCACTATCATTTGTGTAGGTGATTTCAGTGGTGTTGCCGTTTGACCAGTGAATCTTGTCAACATAGCTGCCATTCGCCAATGTGGCGCTGGTCAAATCCTTTGCGAAGATATAGCCGTACTTTTGATCGGCGCCCATGTTGAAGACATTGCCGTGCAAATCGGCGATTGGCTCATACCAGCTTCTCACATAGTTTGACAGCCAAACGCCACTTCCGCCGCCTACATTCAATGTGAACATGTTTGACGCCCACCAGCCCTGGCCTGGCTTCACGGAATCATTGAAATCCGCCTGGGTGAACTGCTTGAAAGGCTCAACTACGCCTGCGAAGGAGGCTGCTGCAACCAGCGCGAAAACCGACAGAATTAATTTTTTCATTTTTTTCCCTTTAATTTTTTGGGTTTATTTATTGTATTTTATTCATATTCAAAATAAAAACGCGGCGAATTTACATAGGTTCTTGATATTTGCAAATCATTTGGTCACATTTTTTAAAAAAAATTCAAAAAAAATGATGAATTTGTCACTCAGCCCCTTGTATTTAAGGAAGGGACCAAAGGGGGCTGGACGATAACGCCGCTTTGGCGCTTGCATTGGAAGTTTTGATTTTTCCTCTTGTAAAATAAGGAAAACAATATTTATTATGCCTTAATTGTTTTGAGGCTTTTGCATATTTAATTAAGGAGAAGAAGTGATGAACAATGTCAAGGATTTTGGCGCAGTGGGCGACGGCATCGTTAATGACACTGCGGCCATACAGCGGGCAATTGATGCTGGTGGAACGGCGTATTTCCCGCCAGGAAAGTATCTTACAGGCACTTTGTTCCTGCGCAGCAACGGCGGTCTTGAACTGGACCCGAACGCCATGCTGTTCGCCAGTCTTGACATAAACGACTACAACGACCCCAGCGTGCCGCGCACCATGGCGGGGAGCAAGGCCTGCGGCGAATCATGCAGGCATCTCATCATTGCGGACCAGGTGGAGAATGTGTTCATACGCGGCGGGCAGTTCAATGGCCGCGGCCAGGAGATATTCAAGAGCCGCGAGATGATCTACAGCAATACGGGCCTGGGTCCAGTATGGAAGCACGTTGTGGATTTCCGTCCCGCGCAGCTGATGGTGTTCAGCGAATGCAGGAGAATACGCCTGAACGGCTTCACAATCCTTGACGCCACAGCCTGGTCTTGCTTCCTGTATGGCTGCGAAGACGCCACAATAGACGGCATTCGCATACGCAACAGCCCATACATCGGCGAGAACGACGGCATCGACATCGACTGCTGCTCCCATGTCACAGTCTCGAATTGCGACATCGAGGTGGGCGACGACGCATTCACCCTGCGGGCCTGCGAGGCAAGGCTCGCCAATCCCCGCCCCTGCGAATGGGTCACCATATCCAATTGCATATTGAGGAGCGCGTACGCCCATGCAATCCGCATCGGCGTGGGCAACGGCGAGATACGGCACTGCTCTTTCAGCAACATATCCGTGCTGGGCAGCCACATCGCCATACATGTGAACGCAAAGTACTCTGGTGACGACAAGGCAACTGGCGCATACATACACGACCTGGCATTCCGCAATTTCCATGTGGATGTGGGGCAGCTGGCATTCGTGCGGCTGGACTACAGGTTCGCCGAGGCGCCCAGCCAGAAGTCCATACGCTACTTGCAGTTTGACAACATAGACGGCTGTGTCAGGCAGCCCTCCGCATTGCGCGGCAATGGCGTGGCGGAAATCAGCGACATCAACTTCTCAAACATCAGCCTGCGCGTGCTTGGGGACAATACCCGCGATGACAATGTGCGCAAATTCTGCATGATTGAAGGCACTGACGGCGCCTTTGAACTGACGCAGGCGAAAAACGTGAACTTCTTCAATACGCAGCTTATCTACGAGCATCCTGAATGCTGGAAATGCGATGTGGCGCAGAAGGACTGCGAGAACGTGAGTTTCCAATCATGCCGTTTTCCACATTGCGACAAATGAATATGAATTGCAAGCGTTTTTTAGTAGTTTCAATAATTGCCGCAATTGTGGCGATGCTGCCACTTGTCGGAAATGGCAAAACTTCAACGGAGATGGTAAAAATGAGCATAAGCAATGTAAGGGACTATGGTGCAGTTGGCGATGGACGCGCGAAAGATACGGCGGCAATACAGGCTGCGATTGACGGGCTTGCTGCAAAAGGAGGCGGGCGTGTCGTTGTCCCCGCGGGAACTTACCTGAGCGGCACGATTTACCTGAAAGACCATATCACCCTGGACCTTGAAACAGGAGCCACCATTTTGGGCAGCCCTGACAAGGAAGACTACAATGCGGACGATTTCTGCGTGCAGAATTCCGTGTTCGCCAAGGAAAATGTCAGCGGCGCGCATCTGATTGTGGCCGTGGAGGCGAAGGACATTGCGATTGTGGGCGAGGGCGCGATAGACGGCAACCGCCAGGCATTCTACGGAGACGAGGTCTTGGAGCATGCGCCAGACCACTTCAAACTGAAGGACTGGCGCCCTGGCCAGATGATATTCCTGTGCGAGTGCCAATATGTCACGCTGCGGGGCGTCAGCATGAACAATGCGCCATACTGGACCTGCTTCCTCCATGGATGCGACGATGTGCGCGTGTCCGATCTGCACATCTACAACGACTACCGCACAATCAATGGCGACGGGCTGGATATAGACTGCTGCAGTCGCGTGACGGTGACGAATTGCAACATCTCCTCTGGCGATGATTCCATCACGCTGCGCGGCAATGTGAGGCCGCTGAAGGACAAGACACGCGTCTGCAAGGACATCACTATTTCCAACTGCGTGCTGCGGTCCAGGTGCAACGCGTTCCGCATAGGCGTGGGCAACACCACGGTCAAGAACTGCACGCTCAGCAACATAGTGGTGCATGATTCACGCACAGGCATCTGCATACAGGCGCGCTATTCAGTAAAGTCGCCTGGCACGCCCATAGAGAACATTCACTTCGAGAACATGTATCTAGGCTGCAAACGGCCTCTCAACATCAGCAGCGACATACATGGCGTGCAGGACGAGGATGTGCCGCCAATACGCAACATTTCCCTGCACCATATCCGCGGCACTGGATGCTTCTCATGCTACATACTTGGCAACACTGGCAGGCCAGTGCGCAACATAAAACTCAGCGACGTCAGGTTCGACTACTACGGCGGCGCTGACAATGTGCCAGAGGCCGACGGCAAGAAATACGGCCAGTTCGGCCTGCGTAGCGCATTCTACCCCTTCTACATCGAGAACATCAATGGCATCGTGCTGGAGGATGTGCATGTGAATGTGGACAAGGCTGACAAACCACTGAACTGGAAGGGCAAGGTCTTTATGAAAAACTGCACCGAAGGCCTGGCGGACGACGAGCAGTGGCTGCAATAGTGGACAGTGGACAGTGGACTGTGGACTGTGATGGGACTGAGGAGGGCTGATAGTGTTGTGCCTGCCAGGTGGGGATGGCAGTCCCGCGTCCTGACGCGCGGCCAATGGCCGCGCGGAAAACCGCGCGGAACCACAGCCGCATGGCAGTCCAACGTTTTCGCCCGTGATTAGCAGCCACTGCCCAAAAAGCGGGGCGATGATATCGCCCCGCACTGAACTAATCACAACCCACAGTCCACAAGTTTTTTATGATTGCATTTATATGGCAAAAGAAAGTCTGTTGAATAGGTTTTCCCTTTTCTGGAAAAAGAGGGGGGCGAAGGACGCCCAGATGGTGTTCCAGTCTGTGCTGATAGGCGTGATAACGTCATTTGCCGTGTATTTCATGCACAGCCTGGTCGTGCATATCATCAAGTTCTGCTATGGGCTTGGCTCCAGCTTGAGCGAGGCGAAACACGCCTTGTATGTGCTGCTGCCGCTGCCTTTTGCAGGCATTGCGCTGTCCTATCTGTTCCAGAGGGCATTCGGCGGCAAGACGTTCAGCAAGTCCCTTAGCGGTCTTATACTGAATCTTGACCGAAGGAACAGCAACATCCCGTTCAGCGAGACATTCACCCATATCTTCTCCAGCGCGCTGTCCGTCGGCTTTGGCGGCTCGGCGGGACTGGAGGCCCCCTCGGTTCTGACTGGCGCGGCAATCGCCTCCAATGTGACACGCTTCTTCAGGCTGGACACCATGCCACGCAGCATTCTCATTGGCTGCGGCGGCGCGGCGGCAATCGCAGGCATATTTGACAGCCCAATCGCGGGCGTTCTGTTCGTGGCTGAGGGACTGCTGCCAGAGATATCGGTGTCCACCATGGTGCCGATTGTATTGTCCAGCGCCAGTTCCTCCGTGGTGTCCCGTCTTCTAACAGGTCATGATGTTTTCTTTGCAAATGCCATAACGCAATGGAATGGCGGCGAAGTGCTGCCTGCGCTGGCGCTGGGCGTGGTATGCGCGATTATTGGCGCCATTGTGATACGCAGCACAGGCCTGGTGGCGAACATTATGGGCAGGGCCTTTTCAAGACCGCTGCTGAGGATGCTTTGCGGCGCAGTGGTGCTGTGCATTCTGCTGGCGGTGTTTCCATATCTAAGAGGGCAGGGCTATTTCTACATCACCAGGCTGCTGACCAATGAGCGGGGCTTTGTGGGGGAGGCGCCGTACCTGCTGTCGTGGTTGCCGCCTGAGGCGCTGCCCTACGTTATGGTGCTGGCCGCCATATTCCTGAAGGCTATAGTTTCCGCGCTGACCATAAATTCCGGCGACGGCGGCATGTTTGCCCCAACTGTATTCATCGGCGCCTTCACTGGCTTCGCCTTTGCCCACGCCGTCAATACGCTGGGATGGTGCAGCGTGTCCAATGCCAACTTCACGGCGCTGGGCATGTGCGGCGTTTTCACTGCAGTGATGCGCACTTCTCTGGCTGGCATATTCCTGATTGCGGAGACCACTGGCGGCTACAAGCTGCTGGTGCCCTTGATGCTGGTGTCTGGCGTGTCCTGGTATGTGGGGCGTCTTTTCGAGCCCCATTCCATCTACAGGCGCTCCCTGTTCAGGCAGCATCTGGTGGCGGATGACAATGACAATGCCTTCCTGAAGCGGCTCTGCGTGGGCGATTGCATCCTGCCAATGGACATCACGCTCAAGCCCACAGATACCCTCAAGGATGCAGAGGTGCTGGTGCGCCGCAATCGCAGGAATGCAATCGACGTGTACCCGATTGTGAATGAGGCGGGGCGCCTTATCGGCATGCTTCCATACGACAAGTTGCTGTCCATCATATTGCGCTCCTCTGTGCCCAGCAGCTACAATGTAAGCGAGATAATGGATTTGCCAGATGGCATGATGCATTCCAATGACGGGCTTGACCAGGCCATGGCCAGGATGGAGATGTGGCATTTAAAGTATGTCCCCGTGTCGGAGCAGGCCAGTGGCCGTTTCCTTGGCCTTGCCTCTAAGGACAGCATCTTTGACAAATACAGGAAGTTGAACGCGGAAATCGAACGGTAAACAAAAACAGGAGATGAAAATGAAAATTAAATGCACACTTTTGGCGCTTGCCCTTGCATTCATCGCTTGCGCGGCGGAAATGAAGACAGTGAAACTTCCAGCCCCCAACAAGCAGGGAGGCAAGCCATTGATGCAGGCATTGGCACAGCGCAAGACAACCCGCCAGTTCGATGCGAAAAAGCCTCTGTCGGATGCAATGCTGAGCAATCTGCTCTGGGCGGCCAATGGATTCAACAGGGCTGACAAGCGCACTGCACCCACGGCCCGCAATATCCAGGAAATCGAGTTGTTTGTCATCAAGGCGGATGGCACCTGGTTCTACGATGCAAAGAACAATGCACTGGTGCAGCAGAATGCCACAGACCTGCGCGCTGCAACAGTCGGCAACATGAAACAGCAGATGTTCGCGGCGGATGCGCCTGCAATCATCGTGATAGCGGCGGACACTACAAACCAGAGGGAGCAATGGCAGTGGATGGACGCTGGCTACGTGTCCCAGAACATCTACCTGTTCTGCGCCTCCGAGGGACTCAACACCGTGGTCAGGGGAATGTTCCCAGCCAAACTGGCAGGCCAAATGGGGCTGGACAAGAAATACACCATCATCGCCACGCAACCCGTCGGCTACTAATACAACGCCGATGTGTCGAGGCGCAGAGTTTTATTGATTTCAATAGAGGTGATTTCGTTAACAGCAAAAACTTGGCAAACTAAAAATGAAACAAAAAACTCTGCGCCTCTGTGTAGAGGGGGATTACAAAAGTTATGGGATAGCTGTGTAAAATGAATGGTTGCTGTTTGTAAATAAAGAGATTCCCGCTACAGTATCGCGTTTTTTATATTTCTTAGTTGTCGTAGTTAGAAACAGGAAATAGGACTTTATAGTTTATTACAAACCATGCATCTGGCAACACTACATTGTGGGAGAAAAATGCAAAAACGATTCACACTCATTGAATTGCTTGTTGTCATCGCCATAATCGCCATACTGGCGGCATTGCTGCTGCCTGCCTTGAGCAAGGCAAGGCAGAAGGCAAAGCTCACATCCTGCTCTGGAAACATCAAGCAATGCGCCATGGCGATAATACTGTATTCTTTGGACTATGAGGATATAATAATACCTGCAAATCTGCCTAATAAATATAGTGAATATCATATCACGCGAGGCTTTGTCAAGCCCAATCCAAACTGCACTGCCAATTCAACGCCGTGGACCTGGTGGTGCCTCTCATATCTGGGATTGAATAATATTTCATTTCCTGGCGCTACAACTGACTACCGCTATGTCAAAGTTCCGAACGCTGACTTTGTAAACGCGGCGATGCTATGCCCTGCAATAGGCAAAGTTCCCAATAACGCTGGCAACAACAAAAGTTACATCAGTTCAATTTCATACGGCATGTGCGGCTATATTGGGGGCGGCACATACTACAATGACGTCACAACCGCAGCTGGCGCATACGCCCGCAACTACCCCTGGACATTCACAAAACTCACAAGAATCAGCGAGAGGGCGCTGTTGATGGATTCAGTAAATAGCGACCTTGCAAATAGATCCAGTGACACGTCTGACCCAAAGACCAATGGCTACCATTTTTGCGTAAATCCAAGAAACGGGCAGCAGAACTACGTCTCAACCCTGCGCCATGGCAACAGAAGCAACATAGCATTTGCAGATGGTCATGTGGAGACAGTTCCAGCAAATATAATCTACGCGGAACTCAAGCTCTTCTCCACAAATGGAGTGATGTTCTACGCAAAAGACATCTGAGCCGATTTCAAAGGTTTCACACGCCTATTCGTTAAAGAAGACTGGTGAACTCCAAATGCAGCCTTCGCTGTCCTGTATCTGAAAGAATGCGGCGGAGGCGTTTTCTGGCAGGCTGCTTGATGTTGCCATGCCATTGACGTATGAGGCTGGATATTCCCGCCAGGTCCTGTCCACGAATGGACCAGTTGCCCGCGTCGCCGCCAAGATGCATTTTGCCACTTGGCGCCCCTGCATGTCCACCTTGGAGACAATGCCGTCCTTTGTGCGGCGAATGGCCCCCAGCTGTGGCATGCTCTCGCCATTCAGCATCGCTTTGGCGAAAGCGGGAATCGTCCTGGAATTGTATGAAATGCTGTGGTTGTGTGGATAATTGAAGCGCAGGGACGTATAGACTGGCGCATTCTTTATATTGGAAACAGTGCGTTGCCAGGAAGACAGTGGGAAACTGGCGTCTTCCGCATCGCTTAAAAACAGCGTCGGCGTGGTGATATGGGGCAGGCCATTGCGCGGGTCCCACGTATTGAACCAGTCCTTCCGCATGTCGTTGTATCTGGCAGGGCAAAGCGTGCTTTCGGGTATTTCGCAGTAGGAGCAGCCATAGACAGGCACCGCGAACTTATAGCGCTGGTCCATTGACAGCACCGCATTGGTCAGGTATGCGCCCCAGGAAATGCCAGTAATTCCCACTTTGGAGGCATCCACTTCAGGCAGCGAGCACAGCAGATTCGCGCCGCGTATGACGGCGGCCACGGCATGGTACATCCACTGTTCCTGCCTGGGCTTGTCAAAATCCTCGAATCCGCCCCAGCCGAGTGGGCCAGAATGCTTGTGCCGTGGCCAGCCATTCTTCCTGAAGGTGCATGAAGAATGCCAGCAAGGAATGCCACCGCATGTATCCATCGATATTGCGGCAAAGCCCAGATTGTTCCATATTTCCACCCAGTTGGCCATGGCGGTGGCCCCGCCGCCATGCACAAGCACTATGCCAGGCACTGGCGCCTTGCGTGAGGCGCCTTCTGGCAAGCCCACCCAAGCGAATACTCGCGTCGCTTTGCCCTGGTAGTTTGGTCCCTCATAGAACAGGGGACGTATATTTGGATTCGGGTAGTCGAAGTCCTTGTGCGCCCAGGTCTTTACTGGCGCGGCAAGCTGCTCCCTGTAGTCAAAGCGCTCCCTGTAGTCCTTTGGTGCCTTAGCCATAAATCTCATCTATAAGTGCTGGATCCTTGCCTATCATCTCCAGATATCTGGCAAGCAGGCGGCGGGATGAGCCCCATTCAGTGTTCGGGCTTATGCAGCTGAAGTATTCGTATGTGATGATTTTGCTGACCAGAGGCGAGGCCTCCTGCAACTTCATGTACAATGTGCGGTAATCAACTTGACGGAACACAGCAGGCGGCTCGCCGTGGCCCGGGAATGGGCGCTGGAATGTCTCCACATTGCTCCATAGTTCAACACCGCACTCCTTGAACAACTTGCCAACCTTTATGTACCATTCAGCAAGTCCATTGTCCTTGATTTCGCCCAGTTCGCACGCAGGCGCGGCAATCTTGTCCTGTGGCGCACAGTAATCCAGCAGGCCCTTCACATTGCGGAAGAAATACTTGCCATAGATGTCCACCCACTGGTCAACAGTGTAATGGGAACTCATATTGCCCAGAGGTCCGCTGAAACTGGGGGACATGAATGTCGCCTTGTCGGGGAAATTCTCCCGCATGTAGGACAGCACGGCGGCGCAGATGTCCAGGAAATTGAAATGCCAGGGCAATGCCTCCAGCGTGACATACAGTCCCTTGAAGCAAGGGCGCCCCTGGTACTTTGCGACGGTCCTGTCATAATAGCGTTTTGTATCGTCTATTTCCTTTTTCCAGTCGCCAAGATGCAGGTTGGTGATGGAGATGGGGCCGCCAAGGTACAGGTTCATGCCATGTTCGTCCGCCAGGCGGAACACCAGGTCCAGCAGGTTTTCGTCCTCTGGCCAGGTTGTGGAGCGTGGGTCCTCCGCAGAAAGATGCACGCCGTTCTGTTCGACTTCGGTGCGTATCACAAAGAGGCTGTCCATTCCGATTGCCTTCAGCATGCGGAAGTCCTGCTCCCATTCCTTCTTGCCTGCGTTGCAAATCCCCGTGTCGGAGATAAGCATGTTCACAAATGTACCCGTAATGGGCTTGATTTCTACGTTCTTCAACATTGTTCTTGTTTTTGCGTGGGCGCCGAGGCGGCGCCCACTCAGGTTGCCTTTGCGGAAACATGCCCGCTGGCGTCATGCGTTTTCATGTGGGCGCCGAGGCGGCGCCCACTCAGGTTGCCTTTGCGGGAACATGCCCGCTGGCGTCATGCGGTTCTGGTGTGCTCAATGATATTCAATTTTGCTTAATGTAATATCAAAGCCAGTCTTAATATTGCTTTCGGTACTGGTGGTTGAATTGTACCAGTTGGGTTTTGTCTCCACGTGTCCATCGCCAAAACTCATGTTTGCGGCACCGCCAGTGTATCTGATTATTTCGGTTGTATGGTTAACCTCATAACCGCCAAGATGCCTTCCTGCACGGCGTGCATACGCGTTCCAGTAGCCAAACATGCCGTATGCAATCAGACAATTGTCCATAAAGCAAATGGCGGCAGATGGCTGCGAATAGGCGTTAACCTTCTTCATGTGCCAATATGTCTTATTGTCTGCGTCTGATTTCACCCATGCATCACCGCAGACACGGTTGCGCATATAGTGCCCGAATACAAACTTGGTGTTTGCCGTCGTGCCGAATTCATGGGTTTCTGAGGGGCAGACCAACATCGGATAGTTCTTCATTCCAGTTACATCGCCACTGAACGCCACTGAAACCCCGAAATAGCCTCTTGCCAAATAAACCCAACTTTTGGAGGGCGTGTAGTTCAAAGTCCATTTGCAAGGCATAATCCATTCTTCCCAGTCTGCGTTGTACATTGCATCTGCATTGCCCAGCGTCTTCAGGTTGTTGGTGCAGCTGATGCAACGGGCCTTCTCCCTGGCCTTGCTCAAGGCAGGCAGCAGCATCGCGGCAAGAATTGCTATTATCGCAATGACAACAAGCAACTCAATCAAAGTAAACATCTTCTTCATCGTTTTTGCTCCTGTAGATTGCCAATATTAAAATCATTGCATTAATTCTAACAAACAAATTTTGTTCCGCAATAGGCCCATTGTAATTTTTGGAGACTACATGGTCAGGATGACGCCGAGCGTCTTGTCAGGATGCGAAATCAACATGTCCGCGGCCTGCCCCACATCCTCAATCTTCAGGCGGTGGCTAATCAAGGGCAGCACATTCAGGCGCTTTTCCGCCATCAGCTTCACAAGTTCGGCGGCATTGCGCTGGCTGGTGAACTGCACAAAAACCGCGGGATAGTCCTTGCCGTATTCCCAGGCGGAATCGTGGTATCCGCAGCCAGTGCGGCTGGAGCAGCGCACATCCAGGTTGCCAGACCAGGCGCCGCCGTCAAAGCGGAAATGGCAGCCGCC
>JAFYGL010000282.1 GCA_017543165.1 Victivallales bacterium
GATTCCTGCGGAACTGCTCAGGGCTAACATTCCTGTCTGGGTTTGCGTCATTTCCGCCAGCGGTGATTATGACCAGGTCTGGCTTGAATGGGGCCACGTCCCTGTCGAATCTGGCCAGCAGTTCTCCTGTGGTATGGTTGCTGGTGCCCGCGTTCAGGCACAGTTGCGTGGTATAGACGCTGTCCCGCAGGGAAGTCCACTTGCGGTATTTGTGCATAAAGCCCAGGTTCACATAGTCGAACCAGTGGGCACCCACCATGAAATGCTCCGTGTTTGAACTGCCAAGCGCCAGAATGTGCACTGTCTTGCCATCTGCTATGCGCTGGAATATCCGTAGTTTTTCTGAAAGCCTGCTCATATTTTCAGTACCTCTATCCTCATCGCCTTTGCTGTTGCCTCCAGTTCGCTGGTGCAGTCGCCATGAACAACTATTGCATGGTGGGCCACGCCAGCCGTGATAAGTTCGGAAATGAACTGCTTGACTGGCTTGTCAATTCTAACCATGGCATGAAGTTCATTGCAGGGCAGGGCGGGGAATTCTATTGCCTCGCCTTTGCAGATTAGCATGCGGTAGGTCTCGCCGCAGTTCAGCACGTGCCCGAATGTGACTGTACCAGGCTTCATTATGAGCTGGTAGTTCAGGCCGCCGCCAGTGAAGCCCCATTCCTCGGGCGAGCCAGTAAGCGTGATGGCATTGTCCGCCGCCGCCAGCGAGGGTGTCCCTATGCCGTGCCCGAGCAGGAACAATGCGTTGTTTGCAATGTCGAATTGCCCCCATTCCGCCTGCAATGGCATGTTTCCCGTGAACTCCCGCATCAAGTCCATCATCGCCAGACCGCCCACGTCGCCTTCGCATGCCACCGGGAAGGCATCCTGCTCCATAAGCATGGAGGCCCCCATCCTTGCAGGGGCGCCAGTCATCTTCTCAAGATAGTGCTGGCCAAGGAAGCAAAGCCCGTCCAGATTGAATTTTTTGTAGAGTGCGCGCATCGCCAGCCCAAGACGCACTGATTTCACTACGTCCTCAATGCGCACATTGCGGTTCTTGAAGCGGCTGAAGAGCCGGTTTGCCTCCGCCTGGGTTTCCTCCTCATCGATCTTGCGCCAGAGTTCAATCAGGTGCTCCGCCTGGATTGTCATTATCTCTGGCCCCAGGAAGCCCTTGACTTTCGCCCTGTCGAACTCCAGGTCGTACATGCCGCGGAACACATGCCCCACTATGCCGTATGTGGATGATGCAAGCCGTCTTGCGGCGTATGCCGCCGCGGTCTCCGTCCTTATTTGCGAATATGCCGCCTTTTCGCTGATTTCGCCCACAACCACCTTGTACGGCAGTTTCATCTTGTGGAAACTGCCAGACAACTGCGTAATGGCGATGAGAGCCGAATTGCGCATTGTTGCCACGTAGTCGTCATTTGGATTCACATTGTCGCCAGTCTGCGTGTTGAAGAGAATCACCAGCGGGCGTGACGAGCATTTGTTGATGGCGTGCATGGTGATGAAATCAGGAAGGTACGTGCCTGCGATTACCACCAGTGCCTCCACCTGGTGCGCGCGGAATTGCTCCCCCGCCAGTTCCGCCTTGTCCAGTGTGTCCACCATGCCAGGGTAGATTACATCGAAGTCTGGCAAGGCCTCCTTGAGGCGGGCGAACGCGCCCTCCAGGTCCGCCGCCACCTGTGCTTCAAGCGCAGGATACATGCGCCAGTACTCGAAGTAGCCTAGCCCCAGAAGCCCCACGATTGGCTTGCGTCTTGGAGGACGGCTGGTAAGCACATCGCCGTATATCCCTTCGTCATCAGAATCGAAACTGACTATCTGCTTTGTCATTTTGCCGCTCCTTTATTGATTTCCTCCGCAATGCGTTCCAGTGTCTCGAATTGAATGTCGCGCCCTGCATTGCTGGCGGCCTCCCTGGCGAATGCGTAGTATTCCTTGAGGAAGCGTATGCCTTCTCCGTTGTGGACAGGGTCCACGTGGCAGACCGTCACGAATGGTATGTCCGCCTGCAGTGCCTGCATGAAATCGTGTTTTGCAAGCGCCATGGTCTGCTCGTATTTCTCCTTGGCGAGAAACCAGGTGTAGTCGCATGTGAGAGGCAGCATGATGGGGCATTTTGCGCGCAATTTCTCCCAGCGTTCCCTGGTAATGTCCCTTGGCGTTGCGTCCATCCTGTCCATATAGTAGTCATACATTGTCTCTTGCAGGAGGCATGAACTGTCGAAAACATATCCCTCTTCAATGAGCGCCTGGAACATGCCTGGGCTTTCCTGGAGCGCAGGTGCGCGGAAACCGCGGAATGGCATTTCCAGCGCATCCTCCAGCACCTTGCGCCCCTGCCTGAGGCGAGCCCTGCAATTCGCCACGCTGTGCTCCTTTTCCAGGGCGGCCTTGTTCTCCAAGGCGTATTTTTTGTTTTCCACTTCGTGGGGCAGGTCCAGAACTATCATAGGCGGAATACCCAGTTCGAAGCGGTTGTGGCGCAGGCCGTGCTGGCCGAAGCAGTGCCCTGCTGAATGGCCGTTTTTGATTATGGGCGCGTATTTGTCACTCAGCGTGTAGAAGGGCTTGTCCGTGGCCTCGTCAATTGGCACCACGAAGAAAGTCGCCTTGACATTTTCGGCTACGAAGAAGTCCACCAGATGGGCGAAGTGTTCTGGCGTTGACCATCCGTCAAGCGCCACATCGTCCACAGTCATTCCAAAATAGTATGGTCTGCCCATATCTTTCTCCATTTGTTTTCAACTTTGCGTCCCAATGCCGACTTTAGAGCAAGCAAAAGTTCCTCTGAAATTGCCTCCCTAATATACAGTCCACACCTTTTAATCCAATATGCGTATATTGGTATTTTATTGTACTATATTGAGATAATTACAAAAACTGTTTCAGCAATTGTTCCGTTCTGCTAGTGGCCTCTAGGCAGATAGTTTTGTGGACGAAGGGACGAAGGGACGAAGGGACGAAGGGACGAAGGGACGAAGGGACGAAGGGACCAAAGAAAGTAGCAAGCGTAGTTTTCTTTGCCTCTTTTTTTCTTGTCTCTTCGTCCCTTCGTCTCTTCGTCCCTTCGTCCCTTTGGTCCCTTTGGTCCCTTTGGTCTCTGCAATGGGGCGGACTGACCGATTATGCGTAACCGTTGCAATCTGTATGGGAATATCTCTCCTGTCTCTGTACAGACTGGAAAGTTGTGCTATGTTCCTTTCCTGGTATTTTCAAAAATCATTAGAATTAATCGGGAAGGCGCCAGTATGAAACGTTCGACACTTGATATTTTGATTCCAGCACCGCAGTCAGTCATTCCTGCCGGAGGGCGTATTGCGTTGCGTTCCATTGACAGCATTTTCGCAACTGTGGAAGGGCAGGGTGCCGCTGGCGAACTGCATCGTGGCTTCGAGTGGCTGCGGCTCCCTCTGCACAAAGTGGATGCTGCCTCGGAAGCGAAGATATGCCTGGAATTGCAGGCCGATTTGGGGAAGGAGGAATGGTGCCTGCGGATTGGCGAGGGCAAGATTGCCATTGCCGCTGGCAGTCAAGTGGGCTTGCGCTATGCAGTCACGGCGCTGTTGCAGATGGCATTTTATGCCTCAATGCGCGGCACGGAAGACGCCGATTTGGATTGCGGCACTGTCAAGGATGTCCCCCGCTTTGGATACAGGGGCTTCCTGCTGGACAGTGTGCGCCATTTCCAGAAGCCAGCGACTATCTGCAAATTTCTGAGATTGCTGGCTGCCAACCGCATAAACAAGTTCCACTGGCATTTGACGGACAACCAGGGATGGCGCCTGCCTTCAACTGTGGCGGCGAAGGTCTCTGGACATGGCACCGCCGATGAAGGCTGCTATTCAAAGGAGGATTTAAAGGAAATTGTGGCACTTGCCACGGAACTGGGCATGCAGATTATACCTGAAATCGATGTGCCAGGGCATTCCAAATTGCTGCTTGCCGCTTATCCCGAATATGCCTGCGGAAACAAGCCCTCATACGAATTCTGCATCGGAAATCCCAAGTCGATGGACTTCATCAAGAGCATCTACGATGAATTGATGGAACTATTCCCTGACAGCCCTGTAATCCATGTCGGCGGCGACGAGGCGGAGACGGCTGGCTGGGAGCAATGTCCTGTCTGCCAGAAGGCATTGAAGGACAGGGGACTTAAGACAATGCGCCAGTTGGAGAATGCATTCATGGCTGAATTGTGCCAGTATATTGCCTCAAAGGGACGGCATCCGATGATTTGGGGTTCCTGCACGGGGCAGATGTATTCGCCTGACATTCTGCTCCAGGCATGGCTGGACCTGCGCGAGCCCCTGCGCATAGCACCCCTTGGCAACAAGGTGGTTTATTCCATTCACACGTCGCTTTACCTGGACTATCCCGCCAATGCCTTCGAACCCCAGGAAAGCTGGATGTTCGCATTGCCTGAGGAAGGCGTCTATATGACCGACCCGTATGTGATTTGGGAGAGCAAACTAAAAGACACCGTCATCGGCCCAGAAAGCTGCCTGTGGACGGAGATGGTGCCAGAATGGCGCCTGCTCCAGAAGGTCATGTCCCGCATTGCCGCATACAGTGAAGTCGCCTGGACACTGCCAGCCCGCAAGGACTACCACGATTTCAGCATAAGGAAGGGACTGCTTGCCACCGCAGGCTGGGACGACTACCTCGCCTCACTTTGACATTTCAACGCAGAGGCGCAGTGATTTTATTGTTTACCATGTTTTTGATTAAATTGGAAATTGCAGAACAGTGCCTAAAAACGAGGACTGATAATGAAGACTGACATACCGATTACCTATTTTTTGAAGTGGGATGTTGTTCCAAACGCCTTGCTGCCTGTGATGATGGAGCTGGTGGCGTCGTATGGCATACGCAACATTGTGCTGACGGATTCGACGGTGTACC
>JAFYGL010000283.1 GCA_017543165.1 Victivallales bacterium
GATGTCGCCGTTGGAGACATCCTGAACCAGGCGCGCATAGACCTTTCCGATGGTCCAGTAGTCGGGCACGGCATATTTGCAGGCGGCCACATTGTCAAAGTCGCCCTGCGGCACATTGCACATCTCCATGAATGTATCGGCGGTTTTAGCGATGGGTTCGCAGTGGAGGGTGTCCGCATGGTGATAGATATGCGAGATGATTTCCTTGCCGAGAATATTTGCCATGTCGCCTCGTTTCTGGTGCGCCAATCTGCCCATCAGTTCAATGAGGCTGCATGTGAAGAACAGGTCATTGTCCATTAGTCTCATATTTCTCGTACCCTCTGAATGCCAGCGTTTTCAGCGCCTCTGTTGTATGGAAGCAAATCTGGTGTGTCGGTCTTTTGAATCTTGCCAAGGCCCAGAATGCCTCGCGCGAAATATTGCCATCGATGAAGTCCTGGACGTAGTTGAATATGGTGTCGTTTGCCATTGGACCCTCGACTATGTCAAAATCATGATTGCCGCCATTTCGGCAGAAAACAATGAAATCAAGCAAGTCTTCTGTCATAGTTTCGAAATGCCTGACCTTAAGATCAGGATTTTTTGTATAAAGATATTCATTGACGTATCCTGAAATGGGAAAACGAGTTGCCCAGCGAACAGCCTGTTCTTTTCTGGATGTGCAATAGAATCCAAAAGCAAAACCCTTGCTGTATCTTGCGGAACGTATTTCAGGCAATTCTACAATCTGCTGACTGCCATGGTAGATTGTTTTGGGTTCAGGTGTCATCAATATTTATCAAGTGTCTTGATTTCAAGGAAATGAATTGTTCAATACTATGCTTGGATTTGCCCATTTTTCAAATTGAAGGAAATTGGCATTGGCAATTGAGATTTCTCAATTGTTTTTTTTCGTGGCGGGTCTTGAATAATTATTTCACTGCCTTAATTTATCGCAATTTATAAGCAAGAAGAGGCATTGTCGATGAACAATAAGGGAAGGAAATATCTGAAGACGATACGATTGGCGCTGGGCATATTATTTCTGGCGTTTGCGGGATGCGCATTCGGCGTGTCGGCGCATTGCGCGTTTGTGTTGTCCCGCATGCAGGCAGGGCCAGTTCTGATGAAATGTCTGTCTGCATTTTCTGCTGGCACATTGATTTCATTGCTTGCAATCGCCATGTTGACCTTTTTGTTCGGGCGCTTCTACTGCGCCCTGCTCTGCCCGCTGGGAATATGCCAGGACATATTCTCGTTCCTCTGCTTCCGCAAAAGCAAGCAGGCATACAACTATGCCTGGCTGCGCTACGCAATCTGCGGCTTCGCGGTGGGAATGCTGGCCTTTGGATGGCATGCCGTGTTCCTGCTGTTCGACCCATATTCCGTATTCGGGCGCATCACAGGCGCGTTTCTGGCGGGCGGCTTTGTTCCGCTGCTCGTCATCGCGGGGCTATCCATCTGGAAGAAGCGCGTATATTGCACCAGCATCTGCCCTGTGGGCACATTGCTGGGCCTGCTTGCCAAATGGGGCGTGTTCCGCCTGGCAATCAAGGAGCGCTGCGTGAAATGCGGCAAGTGCGCATTGAATTGCCCATCTGGATGCATAGACATTCAGAATGGCGCAATTGACAACGAGCGGTGCGTCCGCTGCATGAACTGCGTTTCAGTCTGCCCGTTGGGCTGCATTGGATTCGGCCTTGCCAAGCGGCAAGGCGCGGTGCCAGTGAATCCATCCCGCCGCGCATTCCTCATCAACGGCGGCATTCTGCTGGCGGGGCTGGCGGCAGGCGCGGCACTGGCAAAATGCGGGCTTGGCGCATTGGAGAAGGCGGCACGGCGCTTGAAGATACTGCCGCCAGGCGCAGGCGATGCAAACCGCTTTGCCGCGAAATGCACGGGCTGCCAGCTTTGCAAGGCAAATTGCCCCCAGCACATCATAGTCTCGGCACCAGGCGGCACTGGGCCAGTTGCGCTGGATTTGAGCAAGGGACACTGCGACTACAACTGCAACAGGTGCTCACAGGTGTGTCCCACTGGCGCGATACTGCCATTGACGCTGGAGGCAAAACGCAGGACCAAGATTGCCGAGGCCAGTTTCAATGCGCAGAACTGCAAAGTCTTCCAGGAGGACGAGCCGTGCGGCGAATGCGCCAGGAACTGTCCCGCCAAGGCAATCACCCTGCGCAGGAACGGAACGCCCAAGCCCGTGAACACGAAGTTGTGCATTGGCTGCGGGGTTTGCCAGGAAGTTTGCCCTGCTGAGAACAAGGCAATGACTGTGCATGAGATAGAAAAACAGGTTTTACTGGAGATAACGGAGGAATGAAGTATGTCTTTGGGTTTTACTGAAATCATTGTAATTGCGCTGTTTATTCTGCTGGTGTTCGGGGCAAAGCGCATCCCAGAATTGGCCAGGGCGCTGGGCAGGGCCTCCTACGAATTCAAGAAGGCGAAGAACGAACTTTCCCAGGAAAGCAAGGACTTTGTGGAGGCCGCCGAGGACGCCGCCGCCAAGGAGGACGCCGCCGCCACGGCAAAGCAAGACGCCAGCCAGGAGAAGAAAGCCTGAGGCATGGACAGCGAATCCTCGCTAATCTCCCATCTGGAGGCATTGCGCAGCATGCTCTTGAGGATGCTGGCGGCAACGGTGATTCTGTATCCAGCGGGATATGCGGCATGCCCTTATGCCATTGACGCGTTGGTGCACTGGTGCTGCCCGCCATCGATGGGCACCCTGCATTACTTTGCGCCGATGGAGGTGTTCTTCGTGAAACTCAAGCTGGCGCTGGTGCTGGCACTGGTGCTGGCATATCCCTGGAACATATATCAGCTGTGGCAGTTTCTGCTGCCTGCCTTGTACGAGGGCGAGCGGCGGGCCTTGAAGTACTGGCTGCTTTCATCGTCGCTGCTGTTTGCCATGGGGGTGGCATTCTGCATTGCGTTCATAC
Organism: Victivallales bacterium; assembly: GCA_017543165.1. The sequence goes on from JAFYGL010000283.1 coordinate 2,934, forward strand.
TGCCGCTTCTCATGAAGTTTTCCGCTGGCTTTGCCACTGTAGAGGTGCAGCCCATTCTGGGGCTGGCTGGCTTCATCAGTTTGGCTGGCTGGCTGATGCTTGCGTTCGGGCTGATGTTCCAGGTGCCCATACTTGTGCTTGTTGCGGTGCGCTTCGGCCTGGTGTCGTACGAGAGCCTGCGTAAGAAGCGCCCATACGTGATTGTGCTGATTCTGGTGCTGGCGGCGCTTCTGACGCCGCCTGACGTGGTAAGCCAGCTTATGCTGGCAATTCCAACTTGGTTGCTTTTTGAAATAGGTCTTTTGGTTTCGAAGAGAGTAGAGAGGTGATAAAAATGGACAGACGTGATTTTCTAAAGAGCCTGCTTACCATGGCGGCGCTGGCGCCCGTTTCGCAATTGGCTGCAAAAGCAGGGGCAGATGGCGATAAAAGCACAGACATTGCCGAAGGGCTGCAAGTCACAAGGCGGCAGTACAAGAACACGGCGCAGACAGTTCCGCTGCTGGGGTTCGGCTGCATGAGGCTGCCACGTGTTTCACCTGACGACCCCAAAATCGACTTCCCAACAGTGGAGAAAATGGTGGAACGCGCAATGAAGGCGGGCTGCAACTATTTCGACACGGCCTATATGTACCACGGCGGCGAAAGCGAAAAATGCATGGGACGCGCATTGAAGAAGTACCCCAGGGATTCATTCTACCTGACGGACAAGATGCCCGTCTGGTACGCTAAAAGCGCGGCGGATGTGGAACGCATCTTCAAGGAGCAGTTGCAACGCTGTCAGGTGGACTACTTCGACTTCTATCTGATTCATTCACTGAACGCCGCCAATTGGAAGCAGGCGAAGAAGTTCAAGGTTTACGAATTCCTGTCCAAGATGAAGAAGGAAGGCAAAATACGGCGCCTGGGCTTCTCATTCCATGACACGCCCGAGGTCTTGAAGGAAATCATACATAGCCAGCAGTGGGACTTCGCCCAGATACAGTTGAACTATCTGGACTGGGAACTGTACCGCTCCAAGGAGCAATATGAAATTGCCACCGAGGCGGGTGTGCCGCTGGTGATAATGGAGCCTTTGCGTGGTGGAGCGCTTGCCTCGCTTTCGCCAGACGCCACTGCAATACTCAAGCAGGCCGCACCAGACGCCAGCGCGGCGTCCTGGGCATTCAGGTATGTGGCTAGCCTGCCAAACGTGCTGTGCGTGCTTTCTGGCATGTCACTGCCAGAGCATCTTGAGGACAACATAAAGACCTTCTCGCCGCTCAAGCCATTGACCGACGTGGAACGCGACACGCTGAACGCAGCCTTGCTGGCGTACAGAAAGAAGCTGGCGGTGCCCTGCACGGCCTGCCGCTACTGCATGCCATGCCCCGTGGGCGTGGAAATACCCAGGATTTTCGGCATCTACAACCAGTACAAGGTCTCTGGCAACAAGTGGCAGTTCACCAGCCACTACAATGGCATACCAGAAGATTCACGCGCCGACAGTTGCGTAAACTGCGGTCGCTGCATGAAACACTGCCCACAGAAGATCAAGATTCCAGACATGCTGAAGCAAATCGCCAAGGAAGTCCAGTAACTTGGACTGTGCGCGGCCAGCTGGCCGCGCGTCAGGACGCGAGTTTTCCATGCGGCTGCTGGCGGGGCGCGGTTTTCCGCGCGGCCATTGGCCGAGCGTCAGGACACTATGTTGCCATGCGGCTGCTGGCGGGGGCGGTTTTCCGCGCGGCCATTGGCCGCGCGTCAGGACGGGA
>JAFYGL010000284.1 GCA_017543165.1 Victivallales bacterium
ATTACTGCGCATGGCGCAATGCCGAATATGTCTGAAAGTTCGGGCCAGCACCTGATTGCCAGTGCCTCCAGGTTGTATTTCACTGTCATTGCCTTGAATGCGCCAAACATCTTTGCTGCCAGTTCCAGGTCATGTTCGCTGACATTGTTGACCTTGCAGGACGAACGCTTTACCACGGCACGTGCCTCGGCAAGTTGCTCTGGCGTGAGTTTTTCTGCTGTGTCCACCACTTCCACCAAATCCGCCACCTCCACTGCCACACCAAATTTCGCACGGGACTTCATTTCGTCGAAGTTGGATGTGTAGAAGCCAGGGACACGCCCGCCAGCCAGGCCGATGCGGCAGTTCTTCAGTGCACTGATGCAACGCGCCGCTGCAATGTATTTCTTCAGGGCGGCAGGCGTTTCTGCTGGCATGACTTTCAAATAGCCATACTGCTTGCCTAGACGACGCATCACAAATGCGCCAAGATTGGCGCCACAGAAGGAATTCTGCTCCCACATTTTACCAGCACATGCTTCCTCTGGATTCGCCAGCAGCACGATTGGCGCCTGTATACGCTCGGCTATAACTGGTATCAATGCGCCAGCAGGGAATGTGACAAAGTGCATCACCAGCAAGTCAATTCCTGCGGCAGACAGTTTTTCCGCGCCAGCCTGTGCCTCTTTTTCGCTGGTGATCAATCCCTCCGCCGACACAAGTTCGCAGCCATCCAGCGTAGCCAACGCATCCGCAGTATCCTTGGCAAGCCCTTCAATCTTCGGGGTTTTCCAACTCAGTTTCGACAATGCAAGGTAGCCGATTTTCATCTTTTTCATCCCTTCTGCTTGTTTTTCACAGGAATATGGATATATCATTAACAAATCGCGTAAAATATACATTAGGAAATTATACTTGAAAATGAAGAATAAAAACCAACTTTTGCACAAAACGAACATGGGAAACAAATTGTTGGATTTCTATGAGGGATTGACCTTCAGCGTATTCGGCTCCGAGCCAAAGTCCACAAATTACGTGCGAAACGAACCGATGTACTACAGCATACAGTTCAACTACAGCGGGACTTTCCAATTGCAGATCGACGAGGGGAAGATGTTTGAATTGAACGGGCCATACGCCTTCTTGACATATCCAGGGCATTTCTTCAGATACGGTCCGCCAGGCAACATGACGCGGCACCACAACTACATCTGCACATGCGGCCCCCGCATCCAGCGCTACATGGACGGTGGCCTGTGGAATCCAGACCTGTTATTGCCAATGGTGAGGATACCCCATCCAGAAAGATTCCTGCGCACAATGCAGGAGATAATGACATTGGCAGGCCAGCCAGGCCCCGTCAATCCACGCGCAGTGCTGCTATTCGAGGACCTGCTCCTGCAAATGCATGAGGCAATGAAAGACGAAAAACGGCATACACCACACCAGGCGGAGCAGTTGAAGGAACTGGTGCAGCGCATCGGCGCCAATCCAGAATATGAATGGGACTTTGATGTAGAGGCGCAGAAATGCCATGTGACTTTGACGCATTTCAGGCGCATCTTCAAGGAAATCACTGATTTGTCGCCACAGCAGTTCCTGCTCCAAATGCGCCTGAGCCGCGCTGCGGAACTGCTCAAGACAAGCACCGCCCCTATCAAGGAAATCGCCGCCCTCTCTGGATGGGAGAATGTCTTCTACTTCTCGCGCATGTTCCGCCGAAAATACTATATCTCCCCAACACAGTACCGCAGGGAAT
>JAFYGL010000285.1 GCA_017543165.1 Victivallales bacterium
ATGCCTCAACTGTTCTTAAATCCCAACCGCGAAGGCAGCCTGCTCAGAAAGCATCCCTGGATATATTCAGGTGCAGTGGCGAAGGTCGTTGGTGACCCGCAGCCAGGCGAAACAGTGGAAATTGTTTCCTCAAAAGGCGAGTGGCTTGCCAGGGGATTCTATTCTCCCGCCTCCCAGATCCGCGCCAGGGTTTGGACGTTTGAGAAGGACGAGGCAGTCGATGAGGCATTCTTTGCCCGCAGGATTCAACAGGCAAAGGCGTATAGGGACAAGTTGCGAATACAATCCAATTCCTATAGGCTGGTGCATGGCGAGGCTGACGGCCTGCCAGGCTGCGTGGTGGATGTGTATGGAAAATACTGCGTTTGCCAGTTTTTGACTACAGGCATTGCCCGTTTCGCAAATGTGCTTGCATCGCAGCTGATGCAATTGCCTGGCGTAGAGGGCGTTTACGAGCGCTCCGATGCGGAGGCTCGCACCCGCGAGGGGCTTGAATTGCGCTGCGGCCCCCTGGCTGGCATGGAGCCGCCCGAACGTTTCATTGTGGAGGAAAACGGGCTGCGCCTTATTGCAGATTTGCGCAATGGGCACAAGACTGGATATTACCTGGACCAGCGGGACGCCCGCGGTTCAATGCCCTTTGCAAAATGCGCTGATGTGCTGAACTGCTTCTGCTATACAGGTGGCTTTGGCCTGCGTGCCGCAAAGGAAGGGGCAAACAGCGTGACACAGGTGGACATAAGCGCCCCCGCACTGGAAATCGCACGTGAAAATGCGGCGTTGAATGGCCTGGGCCAGGATAGGTTCACCTACATGAAGGCGGATGTGTTTGCCCAGCTGCGCAAATTCAGGGACCAGGGACGCTCCTTTGACGTGGTCATACTCGACCCGCCGAAATTCGCCGATACGCAAAGGCAGTTGCAGCATGCGGCCCGCGGATACAAGGACATAAACCTTCTAGGTGCAAAACTTACCAGGCCAGGCGGTACATTGCTGACATTCTCCTGCTCTGGGGCTATGACGCCAGACCTCTTTGCCAAGGTAGTTGGCGACGCCTGCCGTGACGCGGGGAGAAAGGCACTGGTGCGGAGAATCCTCCAACAGGCGCCAGACCATCCGACTGCACTGGATTTCCCAGAGGGAAGATACCTGACGGGCCTGGAACTTTGCTTATTGTAAATCATGGAATTGACGATATCACCAACATTAACCCAAACCCAGGAGCAGAGGCAAGTCCTGACTCAGGAGCAGCTCCAGACGGTCAAGCTATTGCAGCTGACCTCCACGGAACTGCGCCAGGAACTGGCCCAGGCAATGCTGGCAAATCCAGTGCTGGACATGTCCTCCGAAATTGAGATTCCCATTGGCGACCCTCTGGAGGATGTGCCATTGCAGAATGACAGCGATTTCCAGGCAAGCACCGATGACAACTGGGACAAGGACAGGGACAAGAAGAGGGAGTATTTCTTCTCGTTGCTTACGGCGCCCATGTCGCTGACCGAGTATTTGCAGAATCAACTGGATGAAATGTCAGGGATGAAGGACAGCGAGGGCAATGGCACGCCTTTGTACAATGCCTGTTTCCAGGTGCTGGGCAATCTGGATGACAATGGGTACCTGGGCGCCACTGACGAGGAAATTGCCAGGGGGGCGGGCACTGATTTGGAAACGGCGGCAAAGGCGGTGAAAATCGTGCAGTCCCTGAATCCACCTGGCATTGGCGGCAGAAATCTGCGGGAGGTGTTGCTTCTCCAGCTGGAGCGCAAGCGGGAAAAAGGAAGCATTGCCTGGGATATTGTGGACAAGTATCTGGAGATGCTGGGAAGAAACCACATCAAGGACATTGCCAAGGAACTGGACATTGATGTGGCGGAGGCGCAGGAGGCGGCGGACCGCATCCGCAGGCTTGTGCCGAGGCCTGGCCAGTCCGTGGCGGGCGTGGCTGCAAATGTGGTCATGCCAGACGTGACAGTCGTGCCGCAGAAGGATGGTGGCTGGAGTGTGGAACTGGGGGAATTGGGCTTCCCCGAAGTGCATATCGACGAAAAATACAACTTGATGCGCAAGGACGACAGCATCTCAAAGAGCGACAGAAAATACATCCGCGAGAAAATCAACGAGGGGCAGCAGTTGATCGAGAGCCTGAAATACCGCAAGACCTTGATCGAGAAAATCGCAACCTTGATAGTTTACTACCAGAAGGACTTCTTCGAGAAAGGGCCTTCTGGGCACAAGCCGCTGCTTATGTCCACGATTGCCGACAAACTGGGGGTGGCGGAATCCACTGTAAGCAGGGCGGTTGCCAACAAGTACATGAAGACCACATTCGGTCTTTATCAATTCAGGTACTTCTTCACCCAGGCCGTAAGCAGCGACAGCGAGGGCAATGACAGTTCCGCCACTGCTATCAAGGCTAAAATCGTTGAAATCATCGCCAGGGAGGATGAAAGCAAGCCACTCTCCGATGACAAGATTGCTGCCATGCTGGCGAAGGACGGCCTCAAGGTCGCCCGCAGGACTGTGGCGAAATACCGCGAAGCCGAGGGTATCCCAGCCACCAGTCTTAGACGTAAACACATTTAATGAAATCATAATATGCAATATTTCACCACATTCTTTTCAAACTACCTTAACTTCTTCTTCCTGCTGACGCCGTTCTTCGTGCTGTCAACTTTCATTTCGTTGACGGAGGGGCTTTCAGGAAGCATGAGGCGCAAGTTGGCGCGCAAGGTGACCTTTGGCATTATTGCGGTGACATTGATCATATTCTGGCTGGGAACATACGTCATGCGTTTGTTTGACATTACTGTCGATGCGTTTCGCGCAGGTTCCGGTGTTTTGCTGCTGTTGACGGCGATAAGCCTGGTTTTGGGGAAGAATACCGCAATCACTGCGAAGAACGAGCAGGAACTGCTGGATATGGCCGTGGTGCCATTGGCTGTTCCAATCACCGCAGGCCCCGCCACCCTTGGTATGCTGATGGTTCTGGGCACGACAACGGTGGCAATCCCCATGAAACTGGTGCTGAGCGCCTCCATAATCGCCGCCAGCGTGTCAATTGGCGTAATGCTGGCGTTGTCGGACAAGTTGCTCAAGTGGATGGGGCACTCCAATATAGCCATTCTCAGCAAGGTGACAGGCTTGATTCTGGCTGCCATAGCGATGCAGATGATAACAATCGGCGTGAAGGACCTGTGGATGAAATGATAGCCAGGCCAACAATATGCGGTCTTGTGTCGCACATCTGCCGCTCAAGCCTCAGGCTGGCGAGCAGCATGAGGCTGCGCATTGCCTTGTTGTTGCTGGTGGTCAATTTCCCGCTGGGCTATGGCGGGATTGCGCTGTTTGCCGCGATTTCAGGCAAGACAGGCAACCCGCGCTGGCTGCTTGGCGGAGTAATATGCTATGCTCTGTCCTGGGCCATGCTTTTTGCGGGCACAGTTTTGGCGGGGACAAAGGCGGGGGATTTTTCCCGCGTGACCAAGGGCGGCTGGCGGGCATGGAAGCGGCTTCGCACCGTGGCGGCTTGCCTGGCGATTTTGCTTTGCATCAGCGGTTGCGCAGGCGTGCAGAGGCCGCAAAGGCCTCTTGCATACATGTACCCGTCGCTGATGCCAATGAGCGCACTGGAGGTCTTCCACGGGCGCAATACGACATCTGAGCAGGTGAAGTCGCTTTTTGAGAAGGCGAGATTGAATCAAACGCTGGTAGCATACGGCTTTTTGGACAGCGACTACGCCATCTTGGCGAGAGGCCTGTCAGCAAGAGGCTATGCCGAAATTGATGCGAGGCATTGCAAGAAGTGCCCCTTCAAGTGGCTTTACATATCATTCGGGGAAAAGGACGTGCGGATAGTGCTGCGCATCAGCAACCATGGCACTGGCTTGCTTGCCCTGAGGCAGGAAGGATTTGCTGCAGGAACTGGCGGGGAGCTGATTCTTAAACTGCCAGTCCCTGAAGAAAAGGAAAATGAAAAATAGGAGAGGCTTATGAACATTCTGGTAACAGGCGGGGCGGGCTTCATAGGTTCACATCTTTGCCGTCTGCTCATTGAGAAGGGGCATAAGGTGACCGTGCTGGACGACTTGTCCACTGGCAGGTATGACAACATAAAGGAACTGGAGGCGACAGGCAAATTGAAGTTGATTGTTGACACGGTCAACAACAGCGAGATATGCGACCGCTGCGTCAGGGAGGCGGACAGGGTGTTCCACCTGGCCTCAGCAGTAGGCGTGCGCCTCATAATAGACCAGCCAGTCCGCACCATTGAAAGCATTGTGGGCGGCACTGAGACTGTGCTGAAATCATGCGCCAGGTACAGGGTGCCTTTCCTGCTGACTTCCACTTCGGAGGTTTACGGCAAGGGCAGCAAGGTGCCCTTCTGCGAGGACGATGATACGGTGATGGGCCCCACAAGCAAGCGCCGCTGGAGTTATGCCACTGCAAAGGCACTGGATGAATTCCTGGCATTGGCGCATTGGACTGAGACACGGCAGCCCGTGGTGGTGGTCCGCCTGTTCAATACAGTGGGTCCCAGGCAGACTGGGCAGTATGGCATGGTGGTGCCTGGCTTCGTGCGCCAGGCTTTGCGCAACCAACCAATCACGGTGTATGGCGATGGGCAGCAGAGCCGTTGCTTTGCCCATGTGAAGGATGTGGTTGGTGCGCTGGCCGCGATTATGGAGTGCGAGGCGGCACGTGGCCAGGTGGTGAACATCGGCAACGACGAGGAAGTCACCATTATGCAACTGGCGCAGCGCGTCAAGGAAATGGCGAATTCCGAATCGGAAATCAAGATTCTGTCCTACGAGGAGGCGTATGGCGAGGGGTTTGACGACATGCGCCGCCGCGTGCCATGCATCGACAAGGCAAACAGGCTCATCGGCTACAAGCCCAGCAGAAAACTGGACGATATTCTGCGCGATGTGATTGAATACGAAAAAGCAGAGATGGAGAGGTGATTGATATGGCAATCAAGGTTGCAATTCACGGTGCCGCTGGACGCATGGGACGCATGCTGGTGGCGCAGGTGATGGGAGACAGTGAAACAGAACTCAGCGGCGCTCTGGAACGGGAGGGCTGCCCGCTGCTGGGGCAGGATGCAGGCACAGTGGCAGGTCTTTCCGCCGCTGGCGTGAAGATAAGCGCGGATACGGCGGCTGTTCTGGCCTCATCGGAGGCACTGATAGTGTTCAGCGCGGCAGGACCAACAATGGACATTGCCAGGCAGGCGGCTGAAAAGGGCGTGGCGCTGGTGATTGGAACCACAGGTCTTACCCCTGAAAACAAGGCGGAACTGGCGGAACTGGCGAAGAAGACGGCCATTGTGTTCGCCGCCAACATGAGCGTGGGCGTGAATCTGCTGTTCTCCCTCTGCAAGAAAGTGGCGACATTGCTGGATGACAGTTATGACATCGAGGTGGTGGAAATGCACCACAACCAGAAGAAGGACGCGCCTTCAGGCACGGCGGAGCGTCTGGGCGAGATACTTGCAGAGGCACGGGGCCTTTCGTACGAGAAGGATACGCGCCATGGCCGCGTGGGCATGGTGGGTGCGCGCACAAAGAAGGAGATTGGCATGCACTCGCTGCGTGGCGGCGACGTGGTGGGCGACCACACCGTCATTTTCGCCACTGAAGGCGAGCGCATTGAACTTACGCACAAGGCATCCAGCAGGCAGACCTTTGCAAAGGGCGCCGTCCGTGCGGTCAAATTCCTGGCAGGCAAGAAGAGCGGGCTCTTCGATATGCAGGATGTATTGGGTCTTAAGTAAGATTACAAATAGCAACAGGAAAATCAAAGAGGAAAGAAAAATGGAAAACAGTGATGACTTTATGGCGAAAATCGTTGCTCTATGCAAGCGCAGGGGCTTCATTTTCCAGAGTTCAGAAATGTATGGCGGCATCAATGGCTTCTGGGACTACGGCCCGATAGGCGTGGCTCTGAAGAGGGCTGTCGAGCAGACATGGTGGAAATACATGGTGGAGGACAGGGACAATGTGGAAGGTCTGGATTCCACTATCATCTGCCATCCAATGGTGTGGCAGGCATCAGGACACCTGGCCAACTTCGCCGATGAAATGACGGACTGCACGGTCTGCAAGAAGCGCTTCCGCGTGGACCAGATGGAAGACCCAACCACATGCCCTGCCTGCGGCGCAAAGGCAATGACGCCGCCCAGGAACTTCAACCTCATGATGAAGACTTTCGTGGGGCCTGTGTTTGACGAGGAGCACGCGGCCTATCTCCGTGCCGAGACATGCCAGCCCATATTCGTGGACTTCAACACAATCCGCATCGCCTCCAGGCAGAAGCTGCCCTTCGGCATTGCGCAGACTGGCAAGTCCTTCCGCAATGAAATCAATCCACGCAACTTTACTTTCCGCTCCAGGGAATTCACCCAGATGGAAATGGAATTCTTCTGCCACGAGGATGAATCAATGAAGTGGTTTGACTACTGGCACGAACAGCGCTGGAACTTCTACACCAAGATACTGGGCATCCCAGAGGACAAGCTGCGCATCCACTGGCATGACAAGCTGGCGCACTATGCAAAGAAGGCCCTGGACATTGAATTCCTGTATCCATTCGGCTGGAACGAGGTGGAAGGCGTGCATCACCGCGGCACATGGGACATGTCCCAGCACGCCGCATATTCCAAGCAGGAGCAGGATTGCCGCTATTTCGACCAGGAGCGCAACGCAACATATTATCCCACCGTGGTGGAGACATCCTGCGGCCTGGACCGCATTTGCCTGCTGCTCATCTGCAATGCGTACGACGAGGATACAGCCGCAACGCAGAAGGAAGGCATGGACGAGGATGCACGCGTGGTGCTGCATTTCAATCCAAGGATTGCGCCAGTGCAGGTGGCCGTGCTGCCCCTCAGCAAGAAACTGGAAGAGCCTGCCACAGACCTGTTCCGCAAGATACGCGGCAGTTTCCGTGCGCAGTATGATGTCACTGGAAGCATTGGCAAGCGCTATCGCCGCCAGGACGAAATCGGCACGCCTTTCTGCGTGACATTCGACTTTGATTCACTCAACGACAACGCAGTCACCGTCCGCGACCGCGACGCCATGACGCAGGAGCGCGTCCCCGTCGCCGAACTGGAACAGTGGATTCGCAACAAGATCAACTGATCAGGCCGAATTTATGTGGGCGTCGAGGCAGCGCCCACTCAAGTTGCCTTAGCGAAAACATGCCAAGAGCATCATTATAAATACCGCGCGGCCAATGGCCGCGCGGAGAACCCCCGCATGCCAAGGGCCGCATGGGAACATCGCGTCCTGACGCGCGGCCCATGGCCGCGCGGAGACCCCCCCGCATGCCAAGGGCCGCATGGAAACATCGCGTCCTGACGCGCGGCCAATGGCCGCGCGGAGAACTCCCGAACGCCAGCGGCCGCATGGAAACATTGCGTCCTGACGCGCGGCCAAGGGCCGCGCGGAGACCCCCCCGCACGCCAAGGGCCGCATGGAAACATCGCGTCTTGACGCGCGGCCATGGCCGCGCGGAGAACTCCCGCACGCCAAGGGCCGCATGGAAACATCGCGTCCTGACGCGCGGCCAATGGCCGCGCGGAGAACCCCCGCATGCCAAGGGCCGCATGGGAACATCGCGTCTTGACGCGCGGCCAATGGCCGCGCGGAGAACCCCCGCATGCCAAGGGCCGCATGGAAACATCGCGTCCTGACGCGCGGCCAATGGCCGCGCGGAGAACCCCCGCACGCCAAGGGCCGCATGGAAACATCGCGTCCTGACGCGCGGCCAATGGCCGCGCGTATATATCAAATATTTGCCAAGGCCTGTTCCAGGTCGTCGATAATATCCTGGACGTCTTCTATGCCGATGGACAGGCGTATCAGTTCAGGCGCCAGTCCTGCCGCCTTCTGCTGTTCTTCGGTCAACTGTGAATGAGTGGTTGAGGCTGGATGTATGGCCAGGCTTCTGGCGTCGCCTACATTTGCCAGTTGCAGGAACAGTTTCAGCCCATCCACGGTCGCCTTGCCTTCGGCTGCGCCGCCCTTCACGCCGAATACCACCATGCCTCCCTTGCCGCCTGGCAGGTACTTTTGCGCCAGTGCGTATGAGGGGTCCCCCTCCAATCCAGGATAGCGCACCCATGCCACCTTGGGATGGGCAGCCAGGAATTTTGCAACCTTGGCGGCATTTTCCGAGTGCCGCGCCATGCGCAGTGGCAGTGATTCCACGCCTTGCAGGAATATCCATGCCGCGTCTGGGGACAGGGTAGGCCCTTGGTTGCGCAGCGCCACAGTGCGTAGGCGCGTGGCAAATGCCGCCGCCCCGATTGTGGACCACACCATGCCGTGGTAGCCGCGGTCTGGCTCGTTGAAAAGCGAGAACTTCTTGTCGCTCCAGTCGAAGTTGCCTGCGTCTATCACAATGCCGCCAATGCCGGCGCCATGCCCGCCAATCCACTTGGACAGGGAATGTATCACCACGTTTGCGCCGTATTTGATGGGCTTCAGCAAGGCAGGAGTGGCGAATGTAGCGTCCACAATCAGTGGCAGATGATGCTTCTGCGCGACTTTGGCGTAGCCTTCGATATCTGCCACATCCAGGCCAGGATTGCCTATCGCCTCCACGAAAATTGCCCTTGTATCCGCGTCAATGGCGGCTTCGGTTGCCTCGAAGTCATTGACCTGCACGAATTTCGCATGGATGTTGTTGCTCTGCGGAAGTATCACATCAAACTGTGTGTAGGTGCCGCCATACAGGTTTGACGCCGCCACCAGATTCTGTCCTGTGGCCACCACGTTTGTCACTGCAAAATATATTGCCGCCGTGCCTGAGGACATTGCAAGTGCAGCCACGCCGCCCTCCAGCGCGGCGAGGCGCTTCTCCAATACATCTTCAGTAGGATTCATCAGGCGTGCATAGATGTTCGCGGCCTTGCGCAGCCCGAAGCGGTCTGCACCGTCCTGTGCATTCTGGAAGTTGTAAGCCGTGGTGCGATAGACTGGCACCGCAGTCGCGTCCGTGGCGGGATCTCCGTTCCATCCACCGTGAACAGCCAGGGTATCAAAGCGATATTGTTTTTCTTCAGCCATAGTGATTACCTCCTCGGATAGTATTTTACAGGTAGTTTTTTATCCACAGATTCTCCATGGATAATGAAAAGCAAGGCGGCTCTGCCTCAGATGTTTTCAAACAACCAGGTGGACAAGTAGCGGTCGCCTGAATCTGGCAGCAAGGCGACTATGGTCTTGCCTGCAAACTCTGGCTGCTTGGAAAGTTCCAGCGCCGCCCACAATGCGGCACCAGACGATATTCCCACGAAAAGCCCTTCCTCCTTGGCGGCGCGGCGGGCAGTCTCGCCTGCGTTCTCAGCAGAGACGCCGATTACCTTGTCCACGATGGACAAATCCAGCACCTTGGGAATGAAATTCGCGCCAATGCCCTGTATCTTGTGGGGGCCAGGCTTGCCGCCCTGCAAGATAGGTGACACGTCTGGCTCAACTGCGAACAGCTTGAAACCAGGCTTGCGTGCCTTGAGAATCTGGCCGACGCCAGTCACTGTGCCGCCAGTGCCGACGCCGCCCACAAATGCATCTACCTGCCCGTCCGTATCAGCCCAGATTTCCTCAGCCGTGGTGAGGCGGTGGGTTTCGGAGTTGGCAGGATTCTCGAACTGCTGCGGAATGAAGGAGCCTGGGTTTTCCTTCTGAAGCTCCAGTGCCTTGTCAACGGCGCCCTTCATGCCCTGTGCGCCAGGAGTCAGCACCAGTTCTGCGCCAAATGCGGCCAGCAGCTTGCGACGCTCAACGGACATTGAATCGGGCATGGTCAGGATAAGGCGATAGCCTTTCACTGCCGCTACCAATGCCAGGCCCACGCCAGTGTTGCCACTGGTTGGCTCGATGATAAGCCCGCCTGGCTTCAGGAGACCGCGCTTCTCCGCATCTTCAATCATGCCCTTTGCAATACGGTCCTTCACTGACTGCGCTGGATTGAAGAACTCGACCTTTGCCAATACTGTCGCCTGCCCCTGGTTCAAACGATTGATGCGAACCAATGGAGTGCCGCCGACTTTTTCAAGAATGTTGTTGTAAATCTTTGTCATCTTTGATTTCTCCTCTTTTTTTGTTTTGTCTTGAAACTCCTAAAAAACTATTTAATTGGTAGTCTTTCTTTTGAAACTGCGCATACTATACGCCCTATTTTCAATAATGCAAACTAATTACTACCAAAAAAGTTGTTTTTTATTGAAAAAAGTATCCTCATGTGGAAGAATCACGAAAAACAAGGGGAAATCCCATTGCTTGGACGAAATGGGGAAAAAATCACTATTAAATAAATAGTATTTTATTGGAGCAAACTTGCCTATTTCAGGTGAAATGCTACATTAAGGCAAAATAAAAACCAAACA
>JAFYGL010000286.1 GCA_017543165.1 Victivallales bacterium
GCATGCGCCCTTTGCGTCTTCAAACTTCTTCACGCAGGTCCAGTTTTGACCGTCTGTGCTGATTTGGACCTCGAAGTCACGGAGGCTGTCCTTTTCGGGATAGACCAGGATTTCCTTTGCGGTGACTGGCTTGTGGAAAGTCAGCGCAACCCAGTCTGGCAGCTGTTTTGGCGTCGCATCGCAGTAGCTCTGCAAATTCAGGTCGGGGTGTGGATTGTCAATCACGCCGTCCGTCACATGCCAGAGGCAGGTTTCCGTTGCGGATCTGGCCTTTCTGATGTAGTGATTTGAGGACGCTGACACAGCCAGCACCTGGTTCTCCCTGCGCTGGTATGCCAGATTGCCAGGCTTCCTGCGCGCCTCGTATTCCGCATCAATGGTCTTGACAATTTCATCCACAGACATCAACTTGTAGTCAGTCTTGTCGGTGGTATAAATGTGCGCCTGGAATGAGGTGAACTTGTCCTTCAACTTGCCATTCTGTGCGGCAATGCCGCGCTTCTCGCTGAGCACCTGCCAGTTTCCATTCTGGGGCACTGGTATTTCCAAAGTCGCCTCGCCGTCTGTCGCATAGACCGCAATAATCCAGTACGAGCCGTCATTCTCATTCTTGAATGCGCGCAATTTCAGTTCAGGCGCTGGGGACGCCAGTGGCACTGGCTGCTGTATGACGGCGTGTTCGCCCACTATCTTCTGCTCCTTTGTAAGCTCGCGCATGCCAGTGATCAACTCTGGATACGGCACTCCAACGCGGTTGTAGTGCAGGATGCCAGTGCAACCCATCGCCAGCGCCAGGAAATTCTGGTTGCGGTATTCCTCGTAGGAGGGCACGCGGGTGTTCTTGCTTCCCACGTCGCCATAATTGAAGCCCTGGTGCAGAAATACAATGTCCTGGGGCTTTTCAAAGTTCACCTTCTCGCGGTTGTACTTGTCCAGGCAGGTCACGATCTTGACGAAGTTGGCCATTGGCTTGTCCACCCTGGGGGACGGATAACAGTGGAAGCCATTGAGTTCGCCTGAATCAGGATATGAGGTGACACCATTGGTGCCAGTGGAAATCACCACTGGATGCCATGGATCAATCTCCGCCACCAACTTTGCGACGCGAGTTGCAAACTCACGGGAGAATCCGCTGCCTTCAGGCTCGTCCAGCCAATAATGCGCAAAGAGATTCTCCTCCTTCATAAAGTTCTGGACGCGCTTGGTGAAGAATTCTGTACAATAATCTGTCCATCCTTCCTTGAAGTATCTTGGTTTGAAGCCAGTGGTAACCAGGCCGAAGGCCAGGCCGCTCATTGCCAGGTTGTTGTCGCCCTTGGGTATGGAGGCCACATACCCTGGCTGGTGCGCATGTTTTGAATTCCATGCCAGAAGCAGGAATGTCTTCTTGCCGTCGATGTACCAGTTTCCATCATCGCCGCGGAACACCTCGTTCTTGCGATAGGGCAGTTTCCGCACCACATCGCAGGCAGTGCCCAGTGGCTTGCCGTCCTTGGAAGTCAGGCTTGCATTGACGATTATCTTCCCTTCCGGCAATTTGCTGTTGGGGCAGCTGAAGCGCACCTTGTCCGTATTTGGCACGGCATTGTCCTGGAATATCACCTTGCCTCCATCCTCGGTTGAAAGCCAGTATTTCAAC
>JAFYGL010000287.1 GCA_017543165.1 Victivallales bacterium
ATAAAGTCCCTCACCTTAAGCGTTATGCTACGGCCAATCGCGCCGGCGGGATGGAACATCGCGTAGTCGTTTATCTTGAAATTGTGGCAGTAAAGCAGCGTCATCGCAAGCGCGTCCCCCAAAGCGGCCAGCGCAGTCGTGGTGGCGGTCGGCGCAAGGTTGAAGGGACAGGCTTCTCGGGGAACTGGCATTGGAACGACAAGCTCGGCTATCTTTCCAAGGCGTGAATCCGCCTTGCCTGTGATTGCCACTATCTCCACGCCAAGACGATGCACGGCAGGCAGCACCACAAGAAGCTCGTCCGTCTCCCCGCTGTAGCTGACAGCCAGCAGCAAATCCTTGTGGGACAGCACACCAAGGTCGCCGTGCATTGCCTCGACCGGATGCATAAACACGGCCTGCGAGCCCGTGCTGGAAAGCGTGGCGGCTATCTTCCTGCTTATGTGCCCGCTTTTGCCGACGCCGCACAGCACCAGCTTGCCCCCGCCGTCAAGAGTTGCAATGCACTTCTTTATCAGTTCCTCAAAGGAAGCGTCAAGGTCGCTCTTAAGCGCCTTGAGCGCCTCAATCTCTATGTCTATTACATCCGTCGCCTTTTTAAGCAGTTCATCTTTCGCAGGAATAGTGTATGACATCTTCTAGATCCTCTGTTCTTTACCACTCAATTGCCATGCCATCGCAGTTTATCCCGCTGCCAATGGCAAGCACGGCAAGTTTGTCCCCTTTCTTAAGTCTTCCGTTTTCCTCCGCCAGGGCACAGGTCACAGGCCAAGAGGCCGAGCCGCAGTTGCCCAGCTTGGGAAACGTGCAGTAGTCCTTGGAGGCGTCAATGCCCAAAGTCTGGTACAGAAGCGCCGAATGCGCCTTTCCCACCTGATGCGTGCATACGACATCTGGCGTCGCCTCGTCCCAGCCGCTGGCGCCCTTGAGGCGCTGCCACATCTGCCCTGCGGCGGCAATGCCCTTGTGGAGAAGCAGCTCCGAATCAGTCTCCATTGCTGGAGCGCTTTCATCTGTCATTCCGCCATTGGCGTCCCCCTGGCAAAGCTGGTTTGCCGAGGAATCAGTGTAGTGCGCCGTCGCAAGAAGCCGATGCCGCGCCTTGCCGAATGCATTGTCCGTGACAATAACCGCAGCGGCGCAGGATCCGATTGTCAACGAGGCGAAGTGCCGCTTCAGGCTTCGCCGTGTGACGCTTGCATCGCTGTTAAGCATATTCACGGTGTTGCGCACGAGCGGCCCTCCGTTCTCGCCGCAGACCGCCATCCCGCAGCGAATCTGTCCAAGCTCGACCATGTTCGCAAGCATCTGCACGCCAGTCGCCATGCCAAGGCAGGCATTGGATATGTCGAAATTCACGGCATAGTCGCCCAGCTTCAGGAGGCGGTGCACGGCAGTCGATGTCGCTGGCTCCACAAAATCCCTGGAAACCGAGCAGTTTATGAGGCACTGCATGTCGCGTCTGTCAATGCCTGCGCGGGAGAGTGCGTCTTCAGCGGCAAGCGCGGCAGCCTGGCTTGGCAGGAAGCCCTGCCGCCAGAAACGCCGCTGCGCGATGCCAGTCATAAGCTCAAAACGCCCCTTGCAAAGATTGAGGCGCGAGTACAATGGCGCAAGCCATTCCTCCAGCTCCTCCGAACTCACGACCTGCGGAGGCAATGCATAGCCTACGGCCTCTATGCAAACGCGTTCAAACACCATTTTCCTGACCCGATTTCCCAAATTTGCCCTGTAATATAATGCGCTGTCGCCAATTCACAGCGCCAGACAGCGCATTTTTGTCTCTGCGATTTTGAAATGTCATGGCTTTTTATCCTTGCTGGAAAAATGACTTTTTGCCTTTATATTACAGCAATTTTGCTTTCAACAAGTAACAATAGCAAT
>JAFYGL010000026.1 GCA_017543165.1 Victivallales bacterium
AACAAGCCGACTGTGCTGCTGGTCTCAGGCAGTGACAAGGCCGATTTCTTTTCTGGTGGCAATTATTCCACTGTGACTGACTCGCTGGTCGGTGCAGGTTGCCATTGCTGGGTGATTGATATCCTGGGAAGCGGGGAGACTGCCGAGATGCCAAGCCTTTCTTTCCGAGATGAGAGCAATCCCACTTTTTTTGCCTTCAATCAGTCGCTGTTTTCAATGCGGGCTCAGGATATTCTCACGGCATTGCAGCTGCTGCGGGAAAACAGCAACGGCAAAATCGCCGTTGTGGCAACCAATTCAGCCGCAAGGCAGACTTTGTGCGCATTGACGCAGGTGGATGGCTTGTTTGCTGCGGTGATTGATATGACAGGACTTTCTGACAGCGAGGATGCCTGGCTTCCATTGCTGGACTTCCAGCCCATGATACTTAAGTTGGGTGGCATGAAAGGACTGGCCGCATTGGCGGAATGCAAGGCGCTGGGCCTTTTCAATCCAGACAATGACACGGAGAAATATCTGAGGGAATTCTATGACGTGGTCGGTGGAGAACAAAGGCTTTCCGTTTCAAGGGACACGTTCCTTAGACTTGCTGAACAGCTTTTGGTCAATATCTGAAGAATCTGAAGAAGCGTTTTCAACGATAACCTGAAGGGAGAATATCAAGAAGATGAAGAATGCGGAACAGTTGAACAGTGAATTTGGCATACCAGGAAGAATCTCGGTGGAGAACGGCGCGGGCGGGCTGCCTGTGCTGAATCTTGCTGGCCCAAGCTCCAGTGCGAAGATTTGCCTTTTGGGCGGGCATGTAATGTCCTGGATTCCAGCTGGCTGCAAGGATGTACTCTGGATGAGCGGCAAGTCCCTGTTTGAAGTTGGCAAGGCGATACGCGGCGGCATTCCCGTATGCTGGCCCTGGTTCAGCAAGCACCCTGGCAATCCCGATTTCCCGATGCATGGCTTTGCCAGAATCATGATGTGGACCCTCATAAGTGTTGCAGCCGAGGCAGATGATACGGTTGCGGTACTGGAATTGCGTGATTCGGACGAGAGCCGCAAGTTCTTCCCAGGCAGTTTCTGCCTGAGAATGACCGTGCGTGCAGGCAAGGAGCTCAATGTGCGCTTAACGACAAAAAACACTGGTGACAAGGCATTCACGATTACGCAGGCACTCCATACGTATTACAGCGTGGGAGACATCGGGCAGGTGTCAATCGACGGCTTTGGTGGTCTGGACTGCATTGACAAGCTCCAGGATGCCAGAATCAAGCGGCGCGAAAATCCCTTCGTCATCGACAGAGAGGTGGATGAGGTCTATTTCAATGCCCCTGGACAGGCAGTTATTCACGATGCCTCCTTGAAAAGGGATATTGTCATTGACAAGCAGGACAGCGGTTCGGCTGTGGTCTGGAACCCCTGGATAAGAAAATCAATCTCGATGCCTGATTTCCCCGATGACGGATACAAGACAATGCTCTGCGTGGAGACGGCAAATGTCGCGGATGATGCGCGGACGATACAGCCAAATGAAGAACATGCATTGACGCTGTCCATCAAGTGCCGCTGACGCAGCACAGAAAAGGAGAAAATATGGAGGAGGGGCATTCTTCCCGTCGAATGGGGCGTTCTATGCTGGTGAATGCGGCTGGCATATTCACCAGCCGCATTTTTGGCCTGCTGCGCGATGTGGTGATGACCTGGTATTGGGGCGGTTCTGGAGCGGCCCAGGCGGCGTTCCACCTGGCTTTTTCCATTCCAAAT
>JAFYGL010000288.1 GCA_017543165.1 Victivallales bacterium
CCCTTTGCGCCGAGTATGATTTCGTTTATGGGCTTGGGTTCCGAGCACATGGCCTTGACATCGATATGTACCTTGAAGTTGGGGTGGTTCACATCGTCGCACATACGGCAGCCTTCCTCCACGGACATGATGAAGTCTGTTTCATTGTATGAAAGCGGCTCCACGCAGATTGTTACGCCTCGTTCCTGGCACTTGTCCATCAGCGACTTGAATGCCTCCACTGCGTAGTTCCATGCCTCCTTGTAACGCACGCCTGGCCTTATGTTTCTGCTTTTGGGTGAGCCGAACACCATTCTGTCGCCGCCCAGGTCCGCGCAGAAATCAATCAAGGCGGAGAGGTAGTCTGTGGTCTTCTTGCGGAGGGCCGCGTCATTTGTTGTGAGGTGCAGGCCTTCTGGCTTTGTGAGCAGCCAGTGCAGGCCGATGACCTTGATGCCTTCCTTTTCCGCGCAGTTGCGAATGGCGTCGCGTTGTGCCAATGGCACATTCCGTACATCGTCCGCTATTGTGAAAGGCGCGACTTCAACGCCCTGGTATCCAGTGTCCGCCGCCAGAAGGATTGCGTCCTGCACAGACCAGCCCTGGCAGAATTCATTGCACATTGCGAATTTCATTGGTGAGTTTCCTTTTTAGCCAAGAAACACATTGTCTATCAGGCGTGTGGTGCCGAAATACACTGCGGCAGCCAGCAGGGCAGGGCGGTTGTCGATGTTTTCCAGCGGCGTGAGCGTATCGCGGGCGTTGCATACGATGTAGTCGATTTTGCCATTGGCCTGCTCCACTGACTTCTGCACCTCGGCAATCAATGCCGCCGCCTTGCGCTCGCCGTTGTTGTACAGTTTTTCCGCTGCGAATATGCCGCGGGACAGGCTAAGGGCGCGTTCTCTTTCATCTGCGGAGAGATAGCGGTTCCTTGAACTCATGGCAAGACCGTCTGCCTCTCGCACCAGCGGTGCGGTTACGATTTCCACTGGAACATTCAAGTCCCTGACCATGCGCTGTATCACCAGTGCCTGCTGCGCGTCCTTCTTGCCGAAGACCGCCGCGTCGCAGCGGGTTATGTTGAACAATTTGAGTACCACGGTGCAGACGCCTCTGAAGTGGATTGGCCTGCTGACACCGCACATCGGCAGTGAAAGCGATGTCTCCGTCACCCATGTGGAGAAGTCCTTTGCGTACATTTCGTCTGGCGTAGGTGCGAAGATGGCGTCCACGCCATTCTTCTCGCAGGCATCCACATCTCTCTGGAAGTCCCTTGGATACTTGTCCAGATCCTCTGTCGGGCCGAATTGAGTTGGGTTCACGAACAGGCTAAGCACCACCTTGTCGCCCAGCGTGTGTGCGATTTTAACAAGTGATATATGCCCGTCGTGAAGGTAGCCCATTGTGGGCACCAGTGCAATTTTGCTGTTGTTGGCGCGCCATTCGTCCACCAGGGCGCGCATTTCCTTTACTGTCCTGCAAATCTGCATTTTCTTGCCTCTCTTTTTTATCCACAGATTGCCGAGATTATCAAAGGTTTTAATCGGCGTGGATCTGTGGAACGATTTTGAATTATTGCCTTTTCTCGGGGAATATGCCGCCTTGCACTTCGGAGGCATATTGCCTGAGTGCCTGGGATGCTTGTTCCGCCAGTGATGTGTAACGCTTTGCGTGTTTGGGCAGATATGAGCCGCCCAGCCCAAGAATGTCTGTAATCACCTGTATCTGGCCGTCGCAGAAGGGGCCTCCCCCGATGCCGATGGTAGGTATTTCCAGTTCCTTGGTGATGATTGCGCTAAGTTCGTCAGGCACACCTTCCAGCACTACGCAGAATGCGCCAGCCTCCTGCACGGCCTTGGCGTCGTTCAAGAGCGCCTCCGCCTCTTTCTCGTCCTTGCCGTGGAGCCTGTAGCCGCCGTCCTTGAGCACGGATTGCGGCAGAAGGCCGATATGCGCCATTACAGGAATGCCGCAGTTCACCAGGCGCCTGATCAGGTCCGCATAGAGGCTGCCTCCCTCCAGTTTGACGCCGTCCGCGCCACATTCCTTCAGGTAGCGTCCCGCGTTGCGCACTGCCTCGTCCTGGTTGCACTGGTAGCTCATGAATGGCATGTCGCCGATGACCATGGCGTGCTTTGCGCCGCGTGCCACTGCGGCTGTGAGCATGAGTGATTCCTCCAGTGTGACGGGTATGGTGTTCTTGTAGCCGAGCACTGTGTTGCCTGCTGAATCTCCCACCAGCAGCAGGTGGAAGCCTGCCTCGTCCGCAATTTTGGCGAAAAGTGCGTCATACGCAGTGACTGTGACTATCTTCTCGCCTTTCTGCTTCATCTTGCGGAAATCGCGTACAGTGATTTTTCTGTCTGCGTCCATTGTCTCGAAACCTCAAAATATCATTGATTGTCAAACAGTTTATGATAACTGACCTTGGCATCGTTGTTGCCAAGATTGATTGCCTTTTGCAGGGCTTCCTTTGCGGCCTTGGTGTCCTTGGTCACGCCGCGGCCCTCGGCCAGGCAGATGCCAAGCCTCTCCAGCGCGACTGGCTCGTCTCCCGCGGCGCGGTAGCAGCGCACCGCCTCCACGTAGTCCTTTTGCGTGCCGATGCCTTCCTCGTGGAATATGCCCAGCTGCGTCTGTGCCTGTGGCAGTCCCTTTGAGGCGGCCTTCTTCATGAAGTCGAATGCCTTTTGCGTGTCCTTTTGCACGCCCTTGCCCTCCAGATATGCGAAAGCCAGGCTTGCCTCTCCCAGTGAATCGCCCTGTTCGGCGGCCAGGCGGTAGTATTCCGTGGCGGTTGTGACGTCGCAAGGCACGCCATTGCCCTTCATGTAGCAGTCCCCTATGGCAACCTGCGCAGGCGGGTATCCAGCCTTTGCGGAGAGTTTGAACCAGCGTGCTGCAATGTCCGTGTTCTTTACAACGCCTATGCCATTCAGGTAGCAGTATCCCAGTTTTGCCTGTGCCTCAGGGTCGCCGTCCTGGGAGGCTATCGTGAGCCAGTTGAGCATTTCCTCATAGTTGCGTTCCGTGCCAAGCCCCCTCTGGTAGCAGTCCGCCAATCTGACTTGGGAGCGTGTATCGCCTTTTGCTGATGCTCGTTTCAGGTATTCCACCGCCAGGGCTGGCTCTTCTGGCTTCCCCATTCCATTGAGTATGAACAGGGCGGTTTTTCGCATGCTGTAGATGTCGCCTGTATCGGCCCGCAATTTCAGGTAGTACAATGCGGTGTTGAAATCACCGTTTGCCTCTGCTATTGCAGCCACCTTTGCCTGCGCCTCGGGCACGTCCAGGTCGGCAGCCTTCGTGTACCATTCCAGGGCCGTCTTTGCGTTCTTTTTTACGTAAAAGCCACCATCGTAGCAAAGCCCGATATTGAACATGGCGATGCCATTGCCCATGTCCGATGCCTGTTCAAACAGTTTGAATGCCTTCTTATAGTCCCGCTTCAGGCCAGCCAGACCGTCGAAATACATCTTGCCCAATGCCAGCATTGCATTGGGATTGCCGTTTTTGGCCAGCATTTCCAGGCGTTCCACGGAGACTTCGTCCTCCTTTTTGGGCGCCTTGTCCAGGACTGGCCTCCGTCTGACGTCTGGCTGGTTGTACTCGTCAAACGTTGGCTCGCTGGGATGCTTGTCCTTGATTTTCTTTGGACCGAATGGCCACAGCGAGAACGCACTGCCGCTGAACGCAACGCAAAACAACAGGCATGCCAGTACACGCATCATATAATTGTATTTTTTCATCATGGAATACCTCCATTAAAAATAAGACGAAATATAAGGCAAGTACCCCTCTTTGCAAACTATTATTTGCCCAACCATGGCCGCGCAGATTATTGCATCATGGCCTCGGCGTTTTTGATGCCGTCGATGGCGGCGGAGACGATGCCGCCTGCCATGCCAGCGCCTTCGCCTGCGAGGTACAGGCCAGGCATGCTGCTGGCTCCATCGGGCATGCGTTCGAAGCGCACTGGGCTGGACACCCTGGTTTCCACGCCAGTAAGCAGACCCAAATGGATGAAGCCGTGCGCCTGCCTGTCAAAGGCGCGCAATGCGTTGGCAATCGGGGCGTACACAGGTGCGGCGAGTGTGTGCAGCGCCTCTGGCACAAGGCCCAAGGGATAACTGCCGCTCTGGAGTGATTTGGAGCATTTGCGTTCAAGGAAGTCGGCTGCCTTCTGCGCGGGGGCGGTATAGTCGCCGCCGCCTCTGGCGAAAGCGTCTGCCTCTATGCGTTCCAAGAACGAGAATGCCTCTTCTGGCGAGACGAATGTGTCTGCCGCCAAAGTGGAAATTATTGCGGAATTGGCGTATTTCCCGTTGCGGGCGGAGTTGCTCATGCCGTTTGTGCACAATGTGTTTTCCTGGCAGGTTGCAGGGATGATGACGCCGCCTGGGCACATGCAGAATGTTGTTGCTCCTGGCATGTTTGCAGTGCTTGAAATAGAGTACTGGTATTCAGCCGCGCCCAATGCTGGGTATGATGCCTTGTTGCCATAGCGTATCTCATTGATGAATGACTGGGGATGCTCTATGCGGCAGCCCATTTGAAATGGCTTCATCTTGAAGGCAATGCGTTTGGTGAGGGACAATATCAGCCGCCGTGCGCTGTGCCCGCAGGCGATGAGCGCCGCTGGAGCCTCCAGTTTATCGCCCTTGTCTGTGAGCAGTGCCTGGAAACGCCCGTTCCCAATGGCATCCACAGTCTGCGTGCCCCAGATGAAGCGACCGCCAGCTGCGATTATGCGACGACGCAAGGCTGCAATCACGCCTGGCAGCAGGTCGGAGCCAATATGGGGATGGGCAAAATACTGTATTTCCTGGGGAGCACCAGCCTCCGCAAATGTGCGCAAAACGTATGAGCATCGCACATCGTGGACGCGGGTGTACAGCTTGCCGTCTGACCAGGTGCCTGCCCCGCCTTCCCCGAATAGATAGTTGCTTTCTGGATTCAGTCTGCGTGTGTGGAGAAAATCGTTTATGTCACGCTGCCGTGTTTCGACATCGTATCCGCGCTCAATGACGATTGGCTCCGCTCCCGCCTCCGCCAGCACCAGTGCAGCGAAAAGCCCCGCTGGACCCGAGCCCACAATGATGGGATTGCGCAAAGTGGTGCGCTCGGGTTGATGCCAGGTGTCTTCCATTTTCGCTGGGGCAAACTCGCCGCAGGGGCGTGCCCTGTCCCGCAACTCCACATCCAGTGCATATAGCAGGCGCACATTGCTCCTATGACGGGCGTCTATGCTGCGCTTGCATATCTTGTAGGAGACAATGTCCTCTGGCAATATATGCAAGGACTTTGCGATATAAGGTGCTAGCATCTTGTCGCAGTCGCGTGAAAGACGCGCCGCATCCAGATTTATGTTCGCGCTGATGTGCATTATGGCAATAAAAAAGGCAGGCAGCAAAAGAACTGCCTGCCTAATGCTAGGTAAGTTTTGGAATTGCAGTGCTGAATTATTCGGCTGATACGCTGAGACTTGGCTTATATTCGAAGCATGATTTTGCGATTTCAGCATCAGTGGAAGTCACGGGTGCAACATGCCCGTCAACGTATGTGATGTTGATTTGGCTGTTGTGGCGGCGGCGGTCAATCTTTTCAGTTTTGTCAAGAGTGGTGATGCCTTTGGTGTATTTGTTTGTCTTTTTCTTGCATCTGCAATGGTACATTCCATATCTGCAGGATGGATGGCAGTCTTCCAGGAACGAGGGAACGGCACTGGCGTTTTTGACAGATGATATCTTGTGGGTCTTCAGCTGTTCGTTGTCTTCACCGCTTTCGTCGTTTCCTTGACGGAACAGTGGATTGATTGCGTATGCAAGGGCCGAATCATTTTCGTCAGTTGGGCAGACATAAACATTGATATCTCCGACGTATTGATACAGAGTGCCGATTTTGGCGCCGTTGTTGTCGCCAGCTATAGAGGCCACCACATCAGCATCGTATTCGTAGCGTGCCCAGCTCCATGCATTGTTGCTGTGCCATGTCGGCATAATCTGCTTGTTGTCGCTGACGTACATGTTGGTTGCCGTTCCAAACTGCTTCATGTTGTTCACGCAGGAGATTGCCTGTGCCTTGTCACGTGCCTTGCCAAGTGCGGGCAGCAGCATTGCCGCCAGAATCGCGATGATGGCGATTACGACCAAAAGTTCAATTAGTGTGAATGACTTTTTCATCTTTGTCTCCCCTTATGGCTTATTTCAGGCTTACAGTAATGCTGCTCTTGTATTTGAACATGTCCTTGTAGAGTTCGTCCCATGTCTGGCTGCTTGATGTCACATGGCCATCAACGTATGTGATGTTAAGTGTGTTGTTGTGGCGCTTTTCTCCAGCCGTGTGCCTTTCGTCAAGTTCGTATGTGTCGCCTTCCTTTTTGACTTTGCACCAGTAGAGGCCATAGCGGCTCTTGATTTCACCGCCGTCTTCGAGGAAGAGCGGAATGGAACTGGCATTCTTGTATGCGGAAATCTTGTGGACATGGCGAACCAGGTTGTTGATGGCGTATGCCAGAGGCAGGTCTTCTTCATCGGTGGGGCACTTGTAGACTTCCTTGTCACCCACATACTGGTAGAGAGTACCCTTGGTCGAGATTGGGAAGCGGACGCTTGCGTTCTCGTGCTCGGTTCCTTTGAAGCCAACCCAGCTGTCCG
>JAFYGL010000027.1 GCA_017543165.1 Victivallales bacterium
AGGCTGGCATGGACATTTCAGAGCATCGAATCCCGCAGGATGGACGTATCAGGTTCTCAGCCATGGGACGTGACCTCGACCTGCGTGTTTCAGACCTGCCGACAACCTGGGGCGAATCCATAGTGATGCGTATCCTCGACAAAAGCGGCGTCATGCTTGGCATCTCCGAACTGGGCTTCCTTCCAGAAGACCAGCAACTGATTGACAAAGTCATACATTTTCCCGATGGCATCTTCCTGGTGACTGGCCCTACTGGTTCAGGCAAGACCACTTCGCTTTACTCATTCCTCCACGCGCTCAACCAGCCAGTCAGTAAAATCATCACCGCCGAAGACCCTGTGGAGTACGAGCTTTCAGGCATCAACCAGGTCCAGATCAACCCTGAAGTACAGATGACCTTCGTAAACGCCCTCCGCGCCATGCTGCGCCAGGCGCCGAACATCATCATGGTCGGTGAAATCCGTGACGAGGAAACAGGTGAAATCGCCATCAACGCCGCGTTGACTGGGCACTTGGTGTTCAGCACGCTTCACACCAACGACGCGCCTTCCGCAATCACCCGTCTTATGGATATGGGCATCAAGCCCTTCCTGGTGGCCTCTTCAGTGCGCGCCATCATGGCGCAGCGTCTTTTGCGCCGCCTCTGCAAAGTCTGCCCCAAGCCCCATGAATTGACCGAAATGGAAATGCAGCAGCTGGAAATAACACCTGAATTCGCAAAGGACAAGACTTTCAAGGATCCAGTGGGCTGCCCTGAATGCAAAAAGGGATTCAGAGGCCGTATCGGCATCTACGAAATATTCGTGCTGGACGAAAGCATCCAGAACCTCATCTACCAGCTGGTGGACGCAGGCGTCATAAGAAGACGCGCCGTCGAAATCGGAATGAAAACCCTGCGTGAAGACGGCATTCTCAAGGCGGCCTCAGGAATCACCTCAATCAGCGAGGTTCTGCGCCTAACTGTCGATTCATAATACAATTTAAAGAATACGGAGCAATAATAATGGCAATGGACTTAGATGCAGATGTCAGCATGGTATGGCATCTTTTGCTTGACGCTGGCATCGCCACTGAAGAGCAGCTTGAAGATGTTTATGATGACGTGCAACGCCTGAACAGGCCCTTCATCAAACTTCTCTACAACTACAAAATCATCACTGAGGATGACCTCCTCAAACTGATGGCGGACAACCTGGGCACGGAGGTGTTCTCCTTCAAGGACGCCGAAATTCCCCCGACCGTAATCACCATGGTGTCGGACGATTTGGCCCGATTCTACGAAATCATCCCCGTGAAATTCGAGGATGACATACTCTACCTGGTGGCGAAAGAACCACTCAACAACAAACTGACTGACGAATTGCCATACATACTTGGCAAGGACTGCCGCATTCTGGTTGGCTATCCAGATGAAGTGGATGAGATGCTGGACCTATACTACCCAGAAAAGAGCAGCACCATCTCCGACGTTCTTTCGGAACTTGACAAGCTGCACCAGTCCAACGTGGTTGATTTGGACAATGCAGCCGACCTGGAGAAGGCGGCAAACGAGGCGCCAATCGTGCGCTTCGTCAACCTTATCATAAACCAGGCCATTCGAGACAAGGCCTCTGACATCCATTTCGAGCCGTTTTCGGACGAATTCCGCATACGCTACCGCATTGACGGCGCACTGTACGAAATGGCTCCTCCCCCGAAACACCTGGCGGTGCCTGTCATAAGCCGAATCAAGGTCATGAGCAACATGAACATCGCGGAAAGACGCCATCCCCAGGACGGGCGTATCGAACTCCGCGTGGACCACAAGCCCATCGACCTCCGCGTTTCAACACTGCCCACCCGCTATGGCGAATCCGTGGTTCTGCGTATTCTGGACCGAGGCGTGGTCAACCTGAGTCTGGACAGCCTGGGCATGAACGACTACATCAAGACAAACATCCGCAAGCTCATCAGCCGTCCTAATGGAATCTTCCTGGTGACAGGCCCAACAGGTTCAGGCAAGACCACCACCCTGTATTCTGGATTGCGTGAAATCAACACCATTGAGGACAAGCTGCTCACCGCGGAAGACCCTGTGGAATATGACATCGAGGGAATCATGCAGGTACCAATCAAGGAATCCGTGGGCCTGACATTCGCTGCCGCCCTGCGCTCCTTCCTGCGACAGGACCCAGACCGAATCATGGTCGGCGAAATCCGCGACGTGGAAACCGCCAGCATGGCAATCCAGGCTTCCCTTACAGGACACATGGTGCTGAGTACACTGCACACCAACGACGCCGCTGGCGCAGTCACGCGTCTTATCGATATGGGAATTGAGCCCTTCCTCATAAGCTCTTCGCTGGCAGGCGTGCTGGCGCAGCGCCTTATCCGCCGCTGCTGCGTGAAATGCCGCGAGCCATACACGCCGTCGGACGATGAACTGTCCATGCTTGGCGTGACCAGGGAGCAGATAGGCGACCGCCCGTTCTACAAGGGGCGCGGCTGCGAGGAATGCAACAATTCAGGCTATAAGAAACGTGTGGGTATCTTTGAGCTTCTGCTGGTCTCTCCAAAGATTCAGCAGCTCATCAACGAAAAGCAGCCCACACAGATAATCAAGGAGCAGGCCATGGCAGAGGGAATGGTAACCATGAGACAGGACGGCATCGCCCACATCCTGGACGGGGTCACCACATCCCGTGAAGTCCTGCAATACACAATCTAACAAGGGAGAGAGACAATGCCCTACATTGAAATGTCAGAATTACTGGATCTGGTTCTTGAAGAAGGAGCCAGTGACCTTCACATCCCCTGCTATTCACCGCCAGTGCTGCGCCTTCACGGTGAAATGACGCCGCTGGACCTGCCTCCAATGCAACCAGAGGACACGGAGTACCTAATGAAAGCCATCACCTCCGAGGCAAACCAGCAGAAGTTGCACAAGGACGGAAGCGTGGACTTCGGTTTCGCGTTTGGAGACAAGGCGCGTTTCCGTGTCAGCGTATTCAAGGCAAAGGGTGCAATCGGCATGGTGCTTCGTACCATTTCCAACAGCCTTCTCACCATGGAACAGATCGGTCTTCCGCCGTCTGTAAAGGATATTCTTTTCCGTCCCAGGGGCCTGGTGCTGGTGACTGGCCCAACTGGTTCTGGCAAGTCCACGACGCTTGCCTCCATGATCGACGTCATAAACAGGGAAAAGGCGGACCATATCATCACCATCGAAGACCCAATCGAATTCTACCATACCCACAAGAAGAGCGTTGTCACGCAGCGCGAAGTGCACAATGACGTGCCTTCCTTCGCGGAGGCCATTCGACGCGCACTGCGCCAGGACCCGGATACCATCCTGGTCGGTGAAATGCGTGACTTGGAAACCATCGGCGCTGCCATCACCGCAGCTGAAACAGGACACCTGGTGTTTGGAACCCTGCATACAACTGGTGCCGCTGAAACCGTGGACCGTATCGTGGACTCTTTCCCGACAGACCAGCAGGAACAGGTCCGCACCCAGTTGGCGACCTGTCTGATCTGCGTCATTTCCCAGGTTCTTCTCAAGCGAATCGACAAGAAGGGCCGTGTCGCCGCATTTGAAATCATGATCACCACGCCCTCCATTTCGGCACTTATCCGTGACGGAAAGACATTCCGTATCACATCGGATATCCAGACTGGCTCGAAATATGGCATGAACACGCTGGATGCACACCTGATACGTTTGTACAACGAAGGTAAGATCTCCTACGGCGACCTGTTGACCAAGGCAAAGGACGCCGAAGGCATCATCCAGCGCATACAGCAGGAACTCATGGAACGCCAGAAGCGCTCCTGACAATGGGGATACCGCCGACAACACGTCGGCGTTTTCAATGTTTTTTACTATTGTAAACAATAAACAAGGGTACTAGCTATGCGATTTAACTACACCGCAATTGACAGTGCCAACAAAGAGCACAAAGGCACAATCGAGGCCGAGAACGAACATGCTGCGGGGCAACAACTTAAGCAGCAAGGTCTGTTTCCGACCAATATAGTCGCCGCCAAGGGCGGCGGCTCTGAAAAGGGCAAGGCAGGCGGCGGCTTTGGTTTCAGTTTCGGCATGCCAAAGGTTCCCACAAAGGACCTTACAACCACAACCCGCCAGCTTGCGACTCTGCTCCAGGCAGGTCTTCCACTGGTGCGCGCACTGCGCACTCTTGAAAGGCAGGCAAAAGGCAACAAGCCGCAGTTGAACAAGGTGCTGGGCAACCTGGCAGACCAGGTCGAAGGCGGCGCCACATTCTCCGAGGCGCTGGCTGGGCATCCCAAGTCATTCAACAAATTGTATGTCAGCATGGTGCGCGCTGGTGAGGCGTCTGGTGCAATGGAAGTCGTCCTGGTTCGTCTTGCCGAATTCATGGAAAAGGCCCAGCGCATCGCGGGCAAAGTCAAGTCCGCAATGATGTATCCAGCGGCGGTTCTGTTCATTGCAGGTACCATCACAGCT
Organism: Victivallales bacterium; assembly: GCA_017543165.1. Next base: position 4,469 of record JAFYGL010000027.1, read on the forward strand.
GGTCTGATGATTTTCATCGTTCCTAAATTTTCCAAGATGTTTGAGGAAATGCTTCCTGGCGAGCCAATGCCTGCCATCACGGAATTCGTCGTGGCTGCCAGTAACATGCTGGCAAACCACGCCATTTCCGTCATCATCGCTGGTGCTGTGCTCGTGTTTGTCATAAAAATGCTGCTTAAGACGTCCTGGGGTGCGTATGGCTTCGACTGGGTGATGCTAAAATGTCCGCCATTCAGCGCGCTGGTGGTGCGAAACGCATCGGCGCGCTTCTGCCGTACACTTGGCACGCTAATGGCATCTGGTGTGGCTGTGCTACAGGCATTGCAAATCGTCAAGGACACCTGCGGCAATGAACTGGTCTCAAGGGCCGTCCAGGATGTCCACGATGCAGTGAAAGAAGGCGAAGGCATGACCAAGCCTCTGGAAAAATCTGGCGTTTTCCCGCTGATGCTGTGTTCCATGGTGGAAGTCGGAGAGGAAACTGGTGCATTGCCAGACATGCTTAACCGTGTTGCTTTCGTATATGAAGAAGAAGTGGACCGCGCTGTCGAAGGTCTAACCTCCATGATCGAGCCTTTGATGATTGCATTCCTGGCAGTCGTCGTCGGCGGTATCGTCGTCGCCATGTTCGCGCCTATGGTCAAGATGATTGACAAGCTGGGCGGCTGATTGCGACATCAAGCTGGCCGCGCCCCGCCTCGGGGCGCGGATTTCCACATCAAGATGACCGCGCACCGCCTCGGTGCGCAAAATAATAAGGAGAAAAAATGAAGAAGTTAAGTATTGTGGCAAAGCTGACCATTCTGGTCTTGCTTGCCATTGTGGTAATTCTGCCTTTCACTACTGGCACATTCAAAGGCACAGCCTGGGCACTTTTCCCGCCTGCGGTTGCAATCATTCTGGCGCTCGCCACCAAGGAGGTCTATTCCTCGCTGTTCATCGGTGTTCTGGTTGGTGCATTGTTCAAAACTCAGTACAAGATACTGACCACAATAGATACCGTCATCAATGACGGTCTCATTAATGCCGTCAAGGAAACAGCAGGCGTATTCATATTCCTGGTGCTACTGGGCATTCTTGTGGCACTCATTAACAAAACTGGTGCTGCAGCCGCATTTGGCAAATGGGCACAGTCACATATCAAATCAAGAGTCGGCGCACTCCTCGCCACATTCGTGCTTGGACTGCTTATCTTTGTGGACGACTATTTCAACTGCCTTACAGTGGGCAGCGTCATGCGCCCTGTTACTGACGCGAAGAAAATCTCCCGCGCAAAACTTGCATACATCATTGACGCCACAGCGGCGCCAGTCTGTATGATTGCGCCAATTTCATCTTGGGCAGCCGCAGTCTCGTCATACGCTGAAGGCACTGGATGCAACGGCCTGCAGCTCTTCATCCGCGCCATTCCGTTCAACTTCTATTCGCTGCTGACATTCGTGTTCATCATTGTCATCGCCTGCTTCAAGATTGACTTCGGCCCCATGGCCCTCCATGAGAAGAACGCCTTGGAAAAGGGTGACCTCTTCACCAATGGCGGCGAAACCGAGGAAGGCAACAAACCTCTTGAAAATGCAAAGGGCAAGGTCATCGACTTGATTGTACCAGTGGTGATATTGATAGTCACCTGCATCCTGGCGCTGGTCTATGTGGGCGGCATTCTCAAGCCAGACGTAGGCTTCATACAGGCATTCAGCGACACAGACGCCACTGTTGGTCTGCCCATGGGCGGCATCATCGCCACATTCCTAGCGATCGTATATCTCGTATGCCGCAAGGTCATCAGCTTCCACGACGCCATGAAGGAGGCTATTCCAAAAGGTTTCATGGCCATGGTTCCTGCAATCATCATCCTCACACTGGCCGTGTCCCTCAAGAACATGACTGGCGCACTTGAGGCAAAAGAATATATCGCCAAAGTAATGCAGAGTTCCGCCGCTGGATTAGGCAACCTGCTGCCCGCTGTCATCTTCCTGGTGGCATGCGCACTGGCATTTGCAACAGGTACATCCTGGGGAACATTCGGCATCCTGATTCCAATCGTGACCGCCATCTTCCCAGGCACAAGCCCGCTGCTCATCATCGGCATGTCAGCATGTCTGGCTGGCGCAGTCTGCGGCGACCATTGCTCACCGATATCAGACACCACCATCATGTCCTCCGCAGGTGCGCGCTGCGAACATATCAACCACGTCTCAACTCAGCTGCCATACGCAATCACCGTGGCCGTGTTCTCATTCATCGGCTTCCTGCTTTCAGGACTACTGGCAGGCACAGCAGGCATCAATATCAGCCTGGTGTGGTGCATCGTATTCCCGCTGATGACAATCCTTATGGTCGCAGCTGGCTTCATTATGAAAGCCAAGAACAAAAAGGCATAAACACAACGCCTTGTTGTAGGTATTTGAAGAGCCCCGTAGGGTCACCCCCTACGGGGCTCTTTGTTTACAGAGCGAAATACAAAGACCTTATTTGGCTTTACAGAGGACTACTACTGTCCACTGTCCTCTTTCCACTCCTTCTGGAAGAAATCCCGTGTAAACTGCGCCTCTTCTGGCACCTTTTCAATTTCGCGGTCGCCAAGAATCACAATATCGCTAATCTTGCCCTGGGCGAGGTAGTTTTTTGCCTTGGCAAGTTGGATTGACAGGAAAGCCACGGTATTCGGCGCCTGCGTGGCGAAATAATCAAAGAGAAATACGCCAAGCATTATCTTCCTGCCTGGGAAAGCAAGCCTGCACTTCTCAATGGCACAATCCATTTCATTTAGCTGGTACTTGTAGCCCAGCCAAAGATTCACCGCATCCACGTATGGCTCAATTTCCTTGATTTTGGGTGAATCAAGTTCCGAAGCATACACAACTGTATATAATTGAAGATTACTATTGTGCGATTTCAAGGCATTGTATATTCCAACTAGACTGTCCAAAGACAAATCCATGCCGAAATGCCCCACCAGATCGTCAATAATGCCACCTTCTATGTTATGATATTGCAATGACAACTTGCTGAGGCGTTCCGCAGTCTCTGCATCCGTGCCGCGGGAGGCGCCTGGTGAACGGCTCACCTCGGACAGCTGGCACAGCAGCCGCCTGGTGCTGGAATGCAAGGCAATCGCCTCTTCGTCAACGGGGCCATACACATAGACCACATTCTGGAAACCAAACCACTTCGCACCGTCCATGGCGCAATCTGGCTTTACGCTCCCGCCCCAATATGGCGTAGGTCCTCCCCATAGCCAGGTATTTTCCCTGGTGAAATGGGATGCTCCAGGCTTGTCCATTTCACCTTGTATCTCAAATACCAGTTCTTCCAGTTGCCTGTTGTTTTCCTTGCATTGTTCTTCAATCTCAGGAGGAACAGGTTCGCCGTGTTTGCTGTATTTGTAGGCCTTGCCTGCAAGTTTCTCCGCCTCTGCGGCCAATTCTGCCTTCTGCCTGAAAAGTTGGGACAGCCTGTTCGCCATATAACTATTCCCCGACAATCTCTATCAACTCGACTGAATTTGGCGTTAGCAGCGTCTCGCCTGCATACGCATTTGCACCCTTTTCATCGGGGCGGCACTTCTCCAGTCGCGCACGACGTGAAATCTGCTCGCGCTCCCAGACGGTGGGCATTGCAGGGCAGTTCAGGCGGCCCCACGCAGTATAGGCATTGCTGAACACCTGGTCTATGCGGTAGCGGCGCACGGTAAAATGCCCAGGCAGATTGCCGACATTGAATGAAACTGGAACTGGCTCCCCTTCCCTGCCGAAATCCCAGACATGATTGTAAAGCGCAATTACGATTGCACCATCCTTGCGCCTGGTGGCAAATGCGCCAGCATCTGGAGAATCGCAGCATATCTCGCAGGGTATTGCCTCTTCACCCAGTTTTGCCGCCATGGCGAAGACGTTTGCAATTGGCTTGCGCCAGCCACGGGCCGTGAAGAAAGTCCTATGCCCATCAAAGTCCTCCGTATTGTGGTCCTGGCCAGAAAGGCATATCATCATGCGCATGGGCGGTATCGGCAGCTGGCGCATCAAGTCAATCAGCCTGAAATAGAATGCGGCATAGTATTCAGTTTCACGGAAGCGCATGCGCGGCATGTCCTTGATGCCGAGGTATCCTTCTGCGGCTGCGGCCCATTCATCAATAACCGCAGGCAATTCACCCAGGCCGCATTCCGCCATAATGCCACGATATTGGCAGTACTGGTTCACAATGCTCTCGGGGCAGACGCGATGCCGCAAGGGGTCATGCACATCCTGCGGAATGGAGCTGTAGCAGTGCATTGAGACAAAGTCTATGCGGGTGCCCTTTGCGCCTGTGACAAAGTTCTTTCCACTGGAGACATGCTCCATCACGCGCCTGAAAAAGTCCTTATAGTGCCCGCATGAAGGGCCGCCCACCTGCAGCCGAGGCGACACGGCATGCACACCCGCCTCGAAGAAGTCGTACAACTTGCAGTACTCCTCTATCTTATAATCCTGCTGCTCCTTGGTGAGTTCAAAGAAGAACTGCGGATAAATCCAGAAGCCCAGGTCGGGCTCGTTCCAGCAGTGGAACAGCCACTGGGACACCTCGTCAATGCCATAGCGGTCCACCCAATGCTGCGCCTGCGCCTGGCACAACTGGCGCCACTCGTCATAGTCGGCTGGATTGGAACGGCAGAAGCGCTTGTCCTTGTAGCGCCGCCCGCTCAATTCAGTAGGCGTCTTTGCCATGGCAATCGACATGAAATTGAAGCACATCAGCATCTTGTAGCCACGGGAAACCATATAGTCCAGACGCACATCCTGCTCGGAAAAGTCAAACACCAGCTGCCCTTTCTCATTCCTGGACACCACATCCTCGAACATGGTGTAGAGGCGGACATACCTGGCGGAGCCGTCCGCAGCCAATTTGTCCAGTATATCCTGCCCCCAGATGTCCTCCACCGCATCAGTTGGATGGAAATGAATGTTGTTCCAGAAATTGGCCTTTGGCTGGCCTTGTTCAAGTGCGTTGATTTTGATTTGCATGTTCGTCTTTTTTTTGATTTGTGCGCCTTAGCGCAATGTGAGCGCCAGGCGCTCACATTGAAAATGCTTGTTACATTTCGGAGTACTTCTTGATTATGCGGAGGTATTCTGGCGAGTATGTGTCTGGCTTGCAGAAGATGCAAAGGGACTTTGCCCCCGCCTCGTAGATTGCCTGCATGCGCTTTTCAAAAGCGTCTGGCTCGTTGATGCCCATGGAACTCTCCACAGCCAGGCCTGGGGACAACTCCGCCTTCGCGCCTTCCATA
>JAFYGL010000028.1 GCA_017543165.1 Victivallales bacterium
CCACAGACCACAGTCCACAGACCACAGACCACTACTGGTATTTTAATGGGGCGAAGGCCACAACTGAAACATCTCCAACGCTCGCGCGGACATTGACTTGGGTAGCATCACCCGTCCATTTCAGCCTTTTGAAAGCATGAACATAATGCCGCCTCCTGGCGGCAGCATGCCCTCGCCATTGGCAAAGCCTGCGCTTCCAAAAGTGGATGTCATTTGCCAGCCTTTGGACTGCTCTGGCACAATACGCCTCTCCTCGTCCGAACAGTTCACGGCGATTACAGCCACCTTGGCATCGTCAAAGTGGTGTTCCGTCAGCACAATGGCAGAATCGTTCTGGCGCATTACCAGTTTTTTCGCCAACATCATCCCGTAAAGTTTCCACCATGGCTCATCAAGGGCGCGCTGTTTGTCCTGAAGTGTCTTTTCCAGTGCGAATAGAAGCGTGAAGACAAGGCCCTTGCCGTAGCGGTTTCGCAACAGAAGCGGATTACCGTCATTGTCAGCCAGGACGACTTCAGCCCCTTCAAGCAGAATCTTCTTTTCCAAAACACAGTTCAAGGAAAGAGCCGCACCATTAATCATGCACTTCATTGGCGATACGGCCTTGCGGCGGCGGACGATTTGCATGCCGCAGAATTCGCGAAGGTTCGGAAGGTCGGTGTCATCTGCGGAGATGTAGCATGTCGCGCCATTCTCCACATTTTGGCGAAGCCTTCTCCAATCCTCAAGCGATATTCCGCCACGTTCCACCACGGATGGCAGGAAATAGACACTTGAATCGGTCAGACGGGAACGGGCCGCCTGGAATCTCAGGTTGATTCCTGCCTGCCTCGCCAGGACATACGATGTGGAGGCGACATCCATGTCGTCCACCAGGCATATGGCATCAGGTTTTGTCTCTGGCAACGCCTCAAAAGGCAGCGACTTCAGCATTTTGCCAAAATCAAGCATCGCCTTTGCTGCTGGATGTGGTTTTCTGCTTGCGTCAAAGACTCCATGCTCAAGACCAGGCCAATCACCCCAGTGATAGGGAGCAAAATTGAGTTCCTGCTGGTCAAATGCGCACCACCAGAGGAATGCCCCGCAGTTTTCGGCCCATGCGTTCCAGAGCAGGCAGTTCAATGTCTGCCCCATGCCATCCAGGGAAAGTGCTATGTTGCGCCAGTTTCCAGTCTCCTCCGTGAAACAAGGTTTTCCATTGATGTCGGAGATTATCCTGCATTCCGCCGCTGCGCGGTAGAGATTTCTGATATGCAGAAATCCGTCCGATGTGGCGGCATTGAGTATGTCATATCTGTGGACGCTCCCATAGTCCGCCAGTTCGCCCTGGTCCGCGACAAGCCACTTGGATTTGCTGGGGTCAAGCCCTTCGGCCATGACACCCACAATTGGGCGTGACGGGTCCGCCAGGCGGATAACGTCATGCATCATCCTTGTCCATACCCATGCATGGTTGGCGTCCTTGACTTGTGCAGTGTAGTTCATTTCATTGCCTGTTTCCCATGCTGCTATTGCAGGGTGGTCCCTCATGGTTCTCACAAAGCAATCGTAGAATTTTATTTCCCATTTCAGGGCGAAGGGATCCGTGAAGAGGTCCCTGTTCTCAATGGCTGGCGGAACGAAGTGCCGCCCTGTCATGTGCACGGTCATGATTGCCACGATGAGACGTATGTTATGGCGTTGAGCAATGTCGCAGAATTCGCGGAAGCGCTCCAGCATGGTCTCGTCCATTCCCGCCTGCCCTGCGGGCGTGTCAGGCAATGGCATTTCATCCTCGCCAAGACAGACTTCCCTGTCAACGGGATTTGATCTGGAACTTCCGTATTGCAGACGCCTTCTTGGCTGGAAGTCAGGCCAGAGCGGAAATACCCTGAGCAGTTCGACGCCATGCTGCTCCATGACGGCCATGTCCTTCTCAATTGCCTTGGCATTCCAATGTCTCCACATCCTGGTGGCATTCTCGGAGGCCCAGTAGTTCAGGCCGATTTTAAGTTTTCCGGATTCAATCATTTCAACTACCTCTCCATTTCTCATGCTTTTGGAGGCCTTATCATTATCATTTTTCCACGCCCCGTGATCTGAAGCGTCCTTGTGGCGTATGGCAGGAAGAAGTTCTCGCCTGCCCGCATGGAAAGGCCATCCAGGCAAAGCGCCCCTTCGGTTATGATGCCAATGGCGCAGGCATCCTGATTTTCAAACAGCCATGTTCCATCCAGGGCAAGTTCACTGGCCGAGAACAGTTCACAATCCTCTGGCGAGATCAAGGAACGGAGGGTGCCCTCCTCGGTTTGGCTGAGGATTTTCGGCACAGGCGAGAATCTTGCGCGTATCTGTTCCTGCGTCTGCGGCATGAAGTCAAACATGCCTATTGCGGTTTCGGGAGCAATGCCCATGAAGCGCTGCTTTTCGCTGAGTTGTACACCGCAGCAGTTGATTTCGGGTATCACAACCCAGTCGCTTGGCTCCATGACCTCCACCATGGTGACACCAGGCCCGATTGCATGGGGCACGCCTCCCCTGATAATAATGGTATCGCCTGGCTTGACGTCTATTCGGTTCAGCATGGAGAGACCTGACTTGAACTGGCCATCCAGGCATTCCCGCATAAAGATCTCCTTGTCAAGCCCTTCGTTAAAGCCAACTAGCAGATACGGGGCTTCGCCATTGACCTGCCTGGTCGCAAGCACCAGCCAAGCCTCCGTCTTCCCATACGAGGAGCCCAGGTGGCGACGTGCATCCTCTTTGGTTGGATGCACCTGCATAGGCAGTTGCTCCGCAGAATCAAGCAGTTTGACCAGGACTGCGGGATTTGCACCGTACCTTCGCAGATGCCTTTCGCCGAGCAATTCCTCCGCGTATGCGGCAAGGTATTCGGGGAAACTGACAGTCTCGTTGCCAAGACGGATTTTGCTGATTCCATGTCCAGGCGAATGATATGCCCTGCCGTTGCCCTCAATGCATGAGGCAATCCAGTTTTCTGGGTAGCGGTTGTCCACGGCAGGCTCCTTGCCGCAGAGTTTGTCAATTCCAGAGCCTCCCAAATAGAGGCGAAGTACGCGGTTTGGTTCAAATGGAAGTATTGAGGCTAGCATAAAGATATTTTTACTTAAGAGCAAATATCAAAACTATTTGCCCCCGAAATAATCATAAAACGATTATTTATGAAATCGAAAATTGAATTCTTCGGTTTGTGATCCATATTAAACAAAAGCCTACAAAAGAAAGGATTCAATGGATAACTTACTCAACAACGAACGATAGTCAAACTGGATAGTTTAAAACCTTACGCAGACGGATTTGTTTTCGAACATAGATGAAAGCATGGGGACTTTGGGCGCTCACATTGGACGTTTTGAAATCACCTCAATTGACAAACCAACAAACATTGGTATAATTCCACTTAGTTAATTAAGTTTTAAAAGCGATATTAATACGACTATGCCAAACGACTTCAAAACCGTGGCCAGGGAAATTGCAGACGGCATCAAGAG